>JAIXTR010000546.1 GCA_027483845.1 Caulobacteraceae bacterium
ACCGCGCCCAGCAGCGCGCCCTCGATCGCCAGCATGGCGACGATCTGTCGTCGCAACACGCCGATGTGGCGCAACATGCCGAACTCCTTGGTTCGCGCCAGGGTCTGGGCCGAGAACGTCGCCGCCACGCCGGCCAGACCCACCGCGATCGCAATGGCTTCCAGCGCGTAAGTCAGCGCGAAGCTGGAGTCGAAAAGCTGCAGCGCCGCGCCGCGCATGCGGCGGGTTTCCACGAACTGAACCTGACGCGCCAGGTCCGGCGACATCGCGGCGCGGATGGCGGTCACCGCCTTGGCGATCCCCTGCCCCGGCGCCAGCGTGACGGCCGCCTCAGTGCGCAAGGCGTCGCCGGTGAGCCGCGTGTAGTCGGCGTCGTCCAGTGCGACCGCGCCGGACTGACGGGCATAGTCGCGCCAAATCCCGGCGACGAACACCTGAGGCGCGCCCGGCAGCGGCAGGATCAGCCGGTCCCCCGTCCGGTGGCCATAGAGGCGCGCGGCCGGCTCGGACAGCCAGACCGGCGTCGCGCCGGACGGCACGGCCGCCTGATGTCCGATCACGGGCAGGCTGGCGCCGGGGTCAGATCGATCGATGGGTCGCACGACCAACATGGCGGGCGGCAGGTCCGGCGAAAGCCGCAAGGGCGCCGTCTTCTGAAACAGCACAGCCTCCAAGCCTGGAAGTCCGGCGATCCGCACCTGCTGCGCCGGATCGAACCCGCCGCTTTCCACGCGAAACAGCAGATCGCCCGGCAGGATGTCGCCCAGCCAATCCTCGACCGACCCCCTGAGGCTGGTCACCATCACGCCCATGGCCACCATCAGACTGACGCTGGCCACGATGCCGCAGAGCGCGACGGCGGCCTGGCCGGGCCCGCCCCACAGCCGCTGCAGCGCCAGCTCGACGGGCACGACGCCACGCCCCAGCCGCCTTAGCGGCGACAACAGCCGGCGCGCCAGCCAGGGCATCGCCGCGACCCCGCCCGCCAGGATCAGTGCGATCGAGATGTAGCCGAACAGCGGCAGGCCGTTCACCGCCGGCGCCAGCGCGCTCAAGCCCCCCGCCGCCAACAGACCCGCCGCCCATCGCGCCGACGGCGTCACGTCCGGATCCTGCGGATCGCCCAGATCCTTCAGCGCGATGCCGGGCTGGGCGCGGGCGGCTTCGAAGGCTGGCAGCAGGCTGCCGACCACCGCCGCCGCCACGCCCAGCAGAAAGAACACGAGGAGCGCCAGAGGATCGATCACCAGCGCCGGATCGGCCCCACGGAAATAGCCGCTGCCCAGGTCCCCGCCGAGCCATCGCAGCGTCCCCGCGGCGACGCTCAATCCCAGCGCGAGGCCAAGACCGGCGCCCAGGCCGCCCACCAGCCCGGCCTCGACCAGCACCTGAGCCAACAGGCCCCGACGCTGAAGGCCTAGCACCCGCAGCAGCGCAAATTGCGGCCGTCGGCGCGCCACGGACAGCGACTGGGCGGAGTAGACCAGGAATCCCCCGGTCAGCAGGGCGACCAGCGCCAGCATCTCGAGATTGACCCGATAGGCCTTGGTCAGGTTGTCGCCCTGGCGCGCCTCGGATTGCTCGGTCACGACCTGAGCGTCGGCGGGAAGCGTGGCTTTCAGCGATTCCGCGAAGCGGGCCACGTCGGTTCCCGGCGCCAGCTTCAGATCGATGCGCTGGAGCCGGCCGAGGCTGCCGAAGCGCCACTGCGCCGCGGCGATGTCGAGGACCGCGATCTGCTGCTCGGCGGCCGCCGACGGCAGCACGCCGCGCACTACGAACACAGCGCTGCGGCCTGCCGCCGTGATGACGACGGAATCGCCGATCCGGGCGCCGCTCGCGGCCAGGGCGGCGCGGGACAGGGCGACGGCGGACGGGTCGAAGATGGAGGCCGCCTGCAACCCGCCGCTCTCCTCGCCAACCCCGCCGCCCGGCGGGGCCAACAGGGTCGGGGTGACGACCACCGCACGCAGCGGATCGATGCCGAGCAGGCTGAGTTGGGGCGCGTCGAGGCTGGCCGCGGGGTCCCGGCCGAACCGCGCCGGCAAGGCGACCACGGGGCTGGCCGCCGCCACGCCAGGCGTGCGCGCGAGACGGGGATAGAGTTGCTCGTCGAAGCCCAGGGCGGTGGTGGCGCGTACGTGCAGATCGGCGTCTGCATTGATCGCCCGCACAGCCCCGGCCAGTTCGGCCTGGGCCGACGCGTTCACCAGGTGGACCGCCAGCCCGAGGGCCACGCCGATCGCGATGGCGAGCGCCGCCACGATCACCCGCCCCGGATGCGCCCGCCATTCGCCCAGCGTCATCCAGGCCAGCGCGGTGCGGCTGACCGGCCCGCGCTCAGGCCTCATGATGTGGGACCAGACCGGCGGGCGTCAGGATGAGACGGCGGTCGGCCACCGACGCCGCCCGCTCCGAGTGGGTGACAAGGATCGCCGCCGCGCCTGAGGCGCGAACCTCGCTCACGAACAGATCCAGGATCCGGTCGGCGGTCTCGGGATCCAGATTGCCCGTGGGTTCGTCCGCCAGCACCACCGCCGGCCGATGCGCCAGGGCGCGCGCCAGGGCGACGCGCTGCAACTCGCCGCCCGACAGTTGCGAAGGCCGCGCCGAATCGCGACCCACCAAGCCGACCGCGGCCAGCATCTCGCCAGCCCGGGTCGTGGCCTCAGCGCCGCCGGCGCCCTGCAGGACCAGCGGCAAGGCCACGTTCTGCGCCAGGCTCAGGTGCGGCAGGATGTGAAAGGCCTGGAAGACAAACCCGATCCGGTCGCGCCGCAGTCGGGTGCGTCCGTCGTCGTCGAGGCTTTCAAGCGCCACCCCGTCGATCGCGACGCCGCCGCCGTCCGCCCGATCGAGGCCGGCGGCCAGGTTGAGCAGGGTCGATTTGCCGACCCCGGACTCGCCCATTATCGCCACGATCTCGCCCGGCGCGACCTGAAGGTCGAGGCCGTCGAAGAGAACCCGTCCGCCCGGGACGGACTTGCGAAGTCCGGTCAGCGACAGGGCGGGCGGCGGCGGGGATCCATCCATGGCGACAACCTAGCTGCGGTCGCCAGCCGAGAACACCTCGCCCGCCAAGTTCCGCGCCAAGCCACGGATTGAACGTCGCGGTGGCCTCCAGTTGGGCCGGAGGCCACCGCGCGCGGTCAGAACAGAAAGTCGGAGGCGCCGAGGGTCGTCACGTTCTTGACGATGGCGATGACCTCGTCGTCCCAGGTGTTGGACGTCCCCGACGTGTCGTTGTTCACGTCCAGCAGGATCCAGGTATCGGAGCCCACCACCTTGACGTCGATGTAGGCGCCGAGCGTGGTGGTCGACTGGCCGATCGACGTGAGCAGGGCGTCCACGTCGATCTTGTCGGACCCCACCGCGAAGTCGGTGATGGTGTCGCCTTCCCCGCCCCCGTCGCCACGGGCGGTGAACCGGAAGTAATCCGCGCCGGCCCCGCCGGTCAGGGTGTCGATATCGAAGCCGCCGGTCAGGGTGTCGGTCCCCAATCCACCCAGCAAGATGTCCTTCCCACTCCCCCCAAGCACGCTGTCCGACCCGGCTCCGCCATCCAGGCTGTCGTTGCCCATGCCGCCGGTCAGGGTGTCGCCGCTGCCAGCCCCGTCCAGGGTGTCGTTGTTGTCGGTGCCCGTCATCGCATTGGCGCCGCTGGTGCCGGTGGCCGAGGTTCCGGCCGTCGCGCTGGAGTGCAGGGCCTGCCAAAGCTCGGTGAAGGTGGTGTTGTCCGCCATCTGGGCGTCGACGTTCTTGAGGTAGGCCAGGTCGGCGGCGTTGCCCTTGGCGTAGCCATTCAGGAACTTGGTCGTGAGGATCGCCAGCTCGTCATAGACGTTCGGATTGTTGGCCGCCTGGACGCCGAAGTCGCCGTGGTTCGCGTCGTTGAAGACGAAGCCGTACTTGTCGCCGGCGGGCGCGTTGTCATAGGGGTCGAGCTTGTACTGGTAGTTGGCGCCGCCCTTCTGCGTATCCTCCTCGCCCGCGGCAACGAACAGCGGCTTATTGAGCGATTGCCAGGAGTTTCCCGAGGCGTCGTCGTAGAAGCCGTAGATCGGCACGCCGCCCGCGGACAGGTCGATGACGGCGTCGAACCGCGAGTCGCCCCAGTTCACGACCGCGCCTGTCAGGTCCTTGATGCTTGCGCCGGCCGCCACCTGGGCCGCCCCGCCGCCGGCCGAGTAGCCCGCCGCCACGATGTAGTCGGTTACGCCGTAGCCCTCGCCCAGCGCCGCGGCGAGATCCGCAGCGTGGTCGACCGCCATCCGCATGTCCTGAACGCGGTTCCACAGGAACCCGTCGGTCGCGCCCACGCTGTCGTCGAAGTTCGGCAAGCCCAGGCTGTTCTGGCTTGTGGTCGCGTCCTGGCCATCCGCGTGCCCGGGCACGATGACGATGTAGCCCTGGGACGCCCAATAGAGTGGCAGCGAGGTGGTGAAGTTCGGGTTGCTCTGATCCGCGAACCCAAAGGTGCCATGGCTATACACGATGACCGGGTAGTCCCCGGGGGTCGAGGGGCCGTACACGTAGGCGTCGACGGACACACTGACCACGCTGTCGTTGGCGATCTGCCGGTTCTGGTTCGTGAAGGTCAGCATTGCGGATGGCATCGTCGTTTCCTCCATGAGTTGTAGC
>JAIXTR010000309.1 GCA_027483845.1 Caulobacteraceae bacterium
GCCGAGCTCTCGGAATCGATGCTGACCGTGACCACCTCGACCGGCTTGCCGGCATAGGCCGCCTGCAGCTTGGCCAGGGTCGGCATCTCCGTGACGCAGGGGGCGCACCAGGTCGCCCAGATGTTCATCACAACCACCTTGCCCTTCAGATCGGCGATCTTCATCGCCTTCCCGCTGGCGTCATAGAAGGTGTAGTCCGGCGACGGCGTCGCCTGGGCGGGGGTCGTCAGCTTGCTGGCGAAGGTCGACGCGGTGGCCGCTGCGCTCGGCGCGGGCGGCGTCGGCTTGGTGGAAGCCGAACCGATGATGTAGACAGCCGCGGCGGCGCCCACCAGGGCGACGCCCCCAATGACCCATCCCAGGCCCCTTTGCTTTTGTGAGGGGGCCTTGGGTTTCGCGCTCGCCTCTGGACCTTCGCTCATATGACCGACTCTTCCTCCGCCCCGCCCGCTCGGCCGCCCTCGGCGGGACAGGCCATGTGGGGCGGCAGGTTTTCCGACAAGCCTGCCGAACTGATGCAGGCGATCAACGTCTCCATCGGCTTCGACAAGCGGCTCGCGGCCCAGGACCTTGCCGGGTCCCGCGCGCATGCCGCGATGTTGCTTAAGACCGGCGTGATTACAAGCGAGGACGAGGCGGCGATCCAGGGCGGCCTGGCGACCATCCTCGCCGAGATCGAGGGCGGGACCTTCCCGTTCCGCGACGAGTACGAAGACATCCACATGAACGTGGAGGCCCGTCTGCGCGAGCTGATCGGCCCCGCCGCCGGTCGCCTGCATACGGCGCGCTCGCGCAACGACCAGGTGGCGCTGGACTTCCGCATGTGGGTCCGCGACGCCTGCGATCGCACCGCCGGCCAGATCAAGGCGCTTCAAAGCGCCCTGCTGGCCAAGGCCGAACAGCACGCCGATGCGGTGATGCCGGGCTTCACCCACCTGCAGCCGGCCCAGCCCGTCACCTTCGGCCACCACCTGATGGCCTATGTCGAAATGTTCGGCCGCGACGCCTCCCGCTTCGCCGACGCCCGGGCGCGGATGAACGAGAGCCCGCTGGGCGCCGCCGCCCTGGCCGGCTCGCCCTTCCCCATCGACCGGCACATGACCGCCGAGGCCCTGGGCTTTGCGCGTCCGACCGCCAACTCGCTGGACAGCGTCGCCGACCGCGACTTCGCGCTGGAGAGCCTGGCCGCCGGCGCCATCTGCGCCACCCACCTCTCGCGGCTGGCCGAGGAGATCGTCATCTGGATGACGCCGCAGTTCGGCTTCATCAAGCTCAGCGACGCGTTCACCACCGGCTCGTCGATCATGCCGCAGAAGAAGAACCCGGACGCCGCCGAACTGGTCCGCGCCAAGGTCGGACGCCTGCTGGGGTCGTTCACCCAGCTCACCGTGGTGATGAAGGGCCTGCCGCTGACCTATTCGAAGGACATGCAGGAGGACAAGGTCCCGACCTTCGAGGCCTTCGACGCGCTTGAGCTGTCGCTGCGGGCCATGGCCGGCATGGTCGCCGACCTGGAGCCCGTGCGCGAGAAGATGGCGGCGGCGGCCGGCGCTGGCTACTCGACCGCCACCGACTTGGCCGATTGGCTGGTGCGCGAGCTCAACCTGCCCTTCCGCGACGCCCACCACGTCACCGGCGCCGCCGTGAAGCAGGCCGAGGCGCTGGGCGTGGGCCTGTCCGACCTGCCGCTTTCCGATCTGCAGGCCTTGGATGGACGGATCACCGCGTCCATCTACGATGTGCTGACTCCCGAGGCCTCGGTCGCCAGCCGCCGGAGTTATGGTGGAACCGCGCCGGACCAGGTCCGGGCGCAGATCAAGCGTTGGAAGGAAGCCCTGGCATGAGCCGTCGAATCCTCGCCCTCAGCGGCGCCCTGATCGTGGCGGCCGGGCTCGCCGGCTGCGGCAAGGTGGGCCAGCTCGAGCGCCCCGGCCCGCTGTTCGGCGCCGAGCGCAACTCCACCCGCGCCGCCGACGACGCCCAGCGCCAGCAGGACCCGACGCGCCCCGTCGACACCGTCGACCCGCGCGACCGCTCCACCGACCCCGCGCCGCCACGCACCCTGCCGATCCCCGGCACCAACCGCGGCCCCGGCGCGCTGCCGCCGCAGGGCGCGCTGCGCGACCCCTATGCCAATCCGCAATGAACCACTTCGAGCTGCGCGAGGGCGAGCTCGCGTGTGAAGGCGTGCCCCTGAGCCGCATCGCCGAGGCGGTGGGCACCCCGGTCTATGTCTATTCGTCGGCGACCCTTGAACGTCACTTCACGGTCCTTCGCGACGCGCTGGTGGGCGCGGGCCTCAAGGATCCGCTGATTGCCTTCGCGGTGAAGGCCAACTCCAACCTCGCCGTTCTGCGCACCCTGGCCAACCTAGGCGCCGGCGCCGACGTCGTGTCCGAGGGCGAGGTCCGCCGCGCGCTCGCCGCCGGCGTACCACCGGAGCGCATCGTCTTCTCCGGCGTCGGCAAGACCGAAGCCGAGATCGCCTTCGCTGTCGAGACGGGCGTCGCCGAGATCAACGTCGAGTCCGAGCCCGAACTTCACCTCGTCAACCGCGTCGCCCAGCAGATGGGCCGGCGCGCCACGGTTGCCATACGTGTTAATCCCGATGTCGCCGCCGGCGGCCACGCCAAGATCGCCACCGGCAAGGCCGACAACAAGTTCGGCGTCAGCTTCTCCGAGGCCGAGCGCCTCTACGCCAACGCCTCCAACATGGCCGGCGTCCGGCCCGCCGGGGTGGCCTGCCACATCGGCAGCCAGATCACCGACCTGGCCCCGATGGAAGCGGCCTTCACCAAGATGCGCGGCCTGGTCGAACGGTTGAAGGCCGAGGGCCTGTCGGTCGAGCGCCTCGACCTGGGCGGCGGCCTGGGCGTGCCCTACTTCAACCAGCCGACCCCGCCGGACCCGGAGGCCTACGCCGCCATGATCGGCCGCGTGACCAAGGGCCTCGACGTCCAACTCGCCTTCGAGCCCGGTCGGATGATCGCCGCCAACGCGGGCGTGCTGATCGCTCGGGTCAATCACGTCCACGAGCGGCCCGAGGGGCGGAACTTCCTGGTGCTGGACGCGGCGATGAACGACCTGCTCCGCCCGGCGATGTACGACGCCTATCACGACATCCGCCCGCTCAAGCCGCGCTACGGCGCGGTGACCTACGACGTGGTCGGTCCGGTCTGCGAGACGGGCGACACCTTCACCCGCGACCGCGTGCTGCCCCCGCTGGAGGCGGGCGACCTGATCGCCTTCATGAGCGCCGGCGCCTACGGCGCGACCATGGCCAGCGAGTACAATTCCCGCCTGCTGGTCCCCGAGGTGCTGGTGAAGGGCGACCAGTTCGCCGTCGTCCGCCCCCGCCCGACCTATGAGGACATGCTGGCGCGCGAGGCCGCCGCGCCCTGGCTGTAGGCGAAGTTGGCCCGCATCTCGACCGGTGGTAGGATTTGGCGATGAAGCCAGAGCATTCCATCCTCGACGAGATCGATGATGCAGCTGAGGCGGCCGCCGACGCTGAAGGTCTCGCCGATATCGAGGCGGGTCGCGTCGTGCCTCATGCCGACGTCGCGGCATGGCTCGACACCTGGGGCACGCCCGAAGAGGCTCCCATGCCCACGTCGTGGCTGAAGTAGTCTGGTCACGCCGTGCGCTGGCGGATCTGTCAGCGATCCA
>JAIXTR010000514.1 GCA_027483845.1 Caulobacteraceae bacterium
GATCCACACGGCGCGGCTGCTGGCCCACGGGGTGGACGGCGGCCAGGCGTTCTACGAGACCGAATACGAGTACCTGCCGGTGGTGTCGGAGCTGTTCGTCCACGGCCTGCTGGGTCGGGCGTCGTGGCTGCGGATCCTGGACGCCTGCGGGGCGCTGCTGAGCGCGTGTGCGGCGGACAAGGGCGAGGGGTCGGCGGACACGGCGCTGCGGACCCTCTGCGTGGACAAGACCCTGTCGCGGCTGGAGCGGCACGCGCGGGAGACGGGGTTCGACGTCACCCGGCCGCTGAGCTTCGCCGGTCGTCCGACACCGTCGCTGGCGTCCATCGCCGAGCGCCTGGCGGGGGGGCTGGATCTCGCGAGCGGGCGGCGCGAGACGGTTATGCACGGAGACCTGTGCTTCTCGAACCTGCTCTACGACAGCCGGGTGCGGCGCGTCCGGGCCCTGGACCCACGGGGTCTGGTGGGCGAGCGGCCGGGGATCTACGGCGACCTGCGCTACGACCTGGCGAAGCTGGCCCACTCCATCGTCGGTCGGTACGACCAGATCATCGCCGGGCGCTATGTGGCGGGCCAGCACGACGGCGACTTCACCCTGGCGTTCGAGGATATCGCCGCCCAGCCCTGGCTGGAGCAGGCGCTGGGCGAGATGACGGTGGACGGCGTCGCGGCCCTGTCGCCGACGGTCAAGGCGGCGATGACCAGCCTGTTCCTGTCGATGATCCCGCTGCATGCGGACCGGCCGGATCGCCAGCGGGCGTTTATCGCCAATGCGCTGCGGCTGTTCCTGGAGCTGGACGCGGCATGATCGTGATCCCGATGGCGGGACGCTCGCAGCGGTTCACGGACGCGGGCTACGACCGGCCGAAGTTCATGCTGGAGCTGCAGGGGCGGACGGTGTTCGAGCACGCGGTGGGCAGCTTCGAGGCCCAGTTCGCGACCCATCCCTTCGTCTTCATCACAGCGCTGGAGACGGTGGCCTGGGTGGAGGACGCCGTGCGCGGGCTGGGGATCGAGTCGTGGGACGTGGTGGGGCTGGACCGCCGCACCGCAGGCCAGGCCGAGACGGTCGAGCACGGGATCGGCGGCTGGGGCGGGTCGCTGACGATCTTCAACATCGACACCTTCCGGCCGGGGTTCCGGTTTCCCGGCCCGCCGCTGGATAGCGCCGACGGCTGGCTGGAGGTGTTTCGCGGCGAGGGGGCGAACTGGTCCTATGTGAAGCCGGCGCCGGGGCCGGAGCCCTGGGCGCTGGAGACAGCGGAGAAGCGGCCGATCTCGGACCTCTGCTGCACCGGGCTCTATCATTTCGCGTCGGCGGACGACTTCCACGCGGCCCTGGCGGCCGAACGGCAGGCGCCCCAGGCGGCGGAGCTCTATGTGGCGCCGCTGTACAACCACCTCATCCGGAGCGGTCGGCGGATCGGCTACCGGCTGGTCGACCGCGACGCGGTCGTGTTCTGTGGCACGCCCGACGAGTATGAGGGCCTGCTCTAGCCGAGCTGGTTGATCACCTTGACGAGCTTTGCAGCGCGCTCGGTCCAACGGTGGTCGGTCATGGCGCGCTTGTGGCCGGCGCGGGCGAGGGCGGCGAGGGCCGGGGTGTCGTCCATCAGGGCCAGAATCTGGGCGGGCGCCGCGTCCAGCTTGCGCCAGTCGAAGGTGGCGATCTCGCGACCCTCGTGGAAGACGTCGGCGTAGTAGGGATTTGCGTCCGTTACGACGGCCGCTCCGGCGCACATGGCGGTGAACACCCGCTCGTGGCCGCCGGAGACGAAACCGTTGTTGATGTTGAGCACCAGCCGGGCGCGGCGCAGGAGGCTCAGCGTCTCCTCGAAGCTGCCGACGCCGCCGTAGGCGAAGCTGGGATACTGATCGACCAGGGGCTGCCAGCCCAAGCCATAGATTTGAACCGGCACGCCGGCCCGGCCCAGGAGGTGGAGCAGGCGGTCGCGGTGATAGATCTCCGCATAGGCTTGAGGCACCTGAAGCAGCGGGGCGAACTGGTTGAGGAGCTCGCCGTTCAGCGATGCGCCACGGTCGGCCAGGGACGCCTTCAGCGCCTCCAGGATGGGCAGGCGGGCATCCTGCGTCATGCGACCGGCGATCTCGCCGACGATCTCCTTGGCGGGGCTGTCGGGCCAGGCCGCCCAGACGGGCTGGGGCTGACCGCGGTAGGTGCCGGTGAAAAGCAGCGGGATGTCGCGCTGGGCGAAGGCCGCGTCCGACGTGTCGATGGGCTCGGGCAGCTCATTGGCGCCGGGCGGCAGGAAATCCATGTGGGCCAGGCCCTTCGCGGAGGGCCATGCGGAGACGAACTGGACGTGGCTGCGGTCCAGGAAGAAGGCCGCGTGCTTGCGGAAGCGGGTGGGGATGCGGTCCACCTGGTGAACCGGATGATCCACGTAGAGCGTGACATAGGCCGCGCCGATCTGCTCGTAGACCGAGCCGTTGGCGTTGGCGTAGTCGCTGCCGACGCCGTTGATGGCGAGGTAGGCGTCGGGCGGGTTGCGGGTCGTGCGCTCCATCGCCGCCAAGCCATCCTGGGTCAGGTCGACGACCTCGGCCTCGTGCGCCAGGTCGCGAAACGCCTGGGCCAATTGGTCGATGTGCAGGCGGAGCGAGCCGTACTGGGACGGCCCCTTGATCAGTACGAACCGCACGGCGTGACCTCGCTCACGGGAATCGGGGCCGCCATTCTTGCGCGTCCTTGACGTGGCGTCCCGGTTGCAGAGGCGGACGGCAGGCGTAGGTTTGGGTCCAACAACGAAAACCGGGAGGACCGGCATGAGCCCCGCCGACGATCTGGGCGTCGCCGCCGCTGCAGCGCCGCCACCGTTCAAGCCCCTGCCGCAGAAGCGGCCGGACCTGTCCGTGGAGCGCAAGCCGGACGGGACCTACTACGTCCGCTCGAACCATCCGCCGGCCGAGGGGCCGCGCTCGATCGCGCACCTGCTGGCCGAGAAGGCGGCGGCCCATCCGGACCGGCCCTACATCCTGCAGCGCGCGCCGGGTCACGGGCCCTGGGGCGGGGTCACCTATGGCGAGGCCAAGCGGGCGGCGGACGGGATCGCCCAGTGGCTGCTGGACCAGGGCCTGACCGGGGCGGACAGCGTCATGGTGCTGTCGGCCAATTCGGTGGAGCACGCCCTGGTGATGCTGGGGTGCTACACGGCCGCCGTGCCCGTGGCGCCGATCAGTCCGGCCTACAGCCTGATCTCCACGGACCACGCCAAGCTGAAGCACTGCTTCGCGACGGTGAAGCCGCGGGTGGTGTTCGCGCAGAACAGCGAGATGTTCGCCCGCGCCTTCGAGACCCTGCGAACGCTGGACCCGAGCCTGCGGTTCGTGACCGTTGACGGCGGGAACGACACGATGGCGCTGTCGGCGCTGACCGCGACCGCGCCCACGGCGGCGGTCGAGGCGGCGC
>JAIXTR010000584.1 GCA_027483845.1 Caulobacteraceae bacterium
GACATCGACTTCCCGGTCAGCCTGACGGCCGAGGCGGCCTGATCCCACGGTGCGGACGGGCTCCCGGCCGCACCCGGCCCCATGGAGACACGCCATGAGCTACGGATTCCTCGATATCGCCGTGACCCCCAGCGTCCGGGCGGCCCAGGCCGCCAATGGCGCGGCCGGGCTCTTTGACAATCCCGAGATCGACCGCGCCTTCGACCGGTTCACGCCGAGCGAGCAGGCGTTCATCGCCGAACGGGACAGCTTCTACATCGCCACCGTCTCGGAGACCGGATGGCCCTATGTGCAGCATCGCGGCGGGCCGCCCGGCGTCCTGCGCGTGCTGGACGCGCGGACGCTGGCGTTCCCCGATTTCCGAGGGAACCGACAATACCTGACGCTGGGCAATGTGGCGGCCAACGACCGGGTCTGTCTGTTCCTGATGGACTATCCGAACCGGCGGCGGCTGAAGATCTACGGCCGGATGACGTCGGTTGACCTGGACGCCGATCCCGAGCTCACCCGCGGCCTGATGGTCGAGGGCTACCGCAGCCGTGCTGAACGCATCCTCCGGATCGCGCTGGAAGCCTTCGACTGGAACTGTCCCCAGCACATCACCCCGCGCTTCACGCCCGCCGAACTGGCCGAGGCCCTGGCGCCCGAGCGCGAGCGGATGGCGCAACTGGAGGCCGAGAACCGGGCGCTGCGCGCCCGCCTCGCCGCCCAGGGACCCGACGACGAGAATCCCTGAACCTGCCCCTGACGGGCCCGGGCCTCTCCCACGACGCGGCGCCTGGGAGAGGCGGGCCCGTACGATCAGGCGAAGGCGGCGCGGCGGCGGCGGAGCGCCGTGCCCAGGAGGCCGAAGCCGGCGATCATCAGGCTCCACGTGCCGGGTTCCGGCACGGCCCCCGCGCCAGGCCCGGTCGGGGCGGTCATGGCGCGGTAGATCTGGGCGGTGGTCTGGCGATAGGTCGCGACGTCGACGTTGATGTCGTAGCCGATGACGTCCATGGCGGCGAGATCGAGACCGGCGACGAAGAATTCCTGACCCTCGCACAGGTTCGGGATCATCAGCCCTGGACCCGTGCCGCATGGCTCGCTGTTCGGAAGCCAATGGCCCGCGTCCTCGGCGAGCGACGGCTGGTTGGCGAACTGGGCGCCCTGGAAGGCCGTCTGTCCGCCGTCCACGGAGAAGTAGGTCACTTCGCGATCCAGGCTCCGCTGACCGGGCGCGGAATAGCGGAACAGGTCGAGCGGCATGGCGAAGCCGGCGTCGACGCCGCTCTGGAAGCCGAGCGCATGGCCCATCTCATGCAGGGCGACGCCGAGGAAATCGAAGCTGCCGGCGGTGATCCCGTCGGTCGGATCGAAGTCCCACGACGCATTGCTGTTGAAGATGAGGGTTCCGTCCGCCATCGGGCCGAACGGCTGCTCCGGACCGCCCAGGGCATAGAACACGGGCAGGGGGAGCAGCATCTGCTCTGCGCTGCCGTCAAGCGAGGAGAGGCTGGCGACCGCGGTGGCGTCGAGCGCGCTGGTCTGCGCCTGGTCGAGCCGATCGTGGACGTTGTTCGCCGATGTGAAAAAGCTGGCCGGGCCGCCCTGGCCGAGGCCACCGGGCGCTCCGTCGAAGCGGATGTCGAGCCTGACGGTGGCGTCGTTCGTCAGTACTGAACCCCAGTACTTGGCGGCGATGTTGAAGCCGGCCTCGGCCGCGCTGCCGGCCACGCCGCCCTTGTCGGTAAGAACGATCTGCAGCGCCGAGGCCGGTTGGGCGGCGCAGGCCATCCCGACGGCGGCCGCAGCAAGCAATAATCTGGATTTGAACATGTGACGCCCCCAAGGCGCGCCGGCCCCACGCACGGCTCGCTGGCGCCTCGTTAGACGACTCGCGTTCGTCGGGTAAACGACTCTCCCGCCAGACGCGAAGTCGTGCAGTTCGGGCGCTATGGAGTCTTCAGGCCGTGGGGCGCGGCGGGCCGTCCTCAGTGGGCGGCGATGGCCTTTTCGATGTCGTGGGGGCTGTGACCCGTGAGATCCTTGTCGATCTCGCCGACGAGCACGGCGGTGAGGCGGGCGTGATACTGGGGCCGGATGGCGCCCAGGGTGCGCGGCGCGGCGATGATCAGCAGCGCGGTCAGCTCGCCGGCGAGGGCTTTCTTGTTCAGCAGATCGACGACGCCGGCCGAGAAGCCGTCTTCCTTGTCCTGGCCGCCGTCCGGGTTGGCGGCGCTGCCGTGGCGGCCGGGGGTGGACCCCTGGTGGTCGGCGTCGACCGGCGCGTGGGCCAGCGCCTCAAGCTTGAGCGTGACCTCGTCGCCGGCGTTGCGGAACAGGTTGAATTTCTCGCCGTCGGCGACGGCGATGGTGGCGCCCTTGGGTAGCCGCATCGGTGATCTCCCGGCCGGGCCGCGAAGCTGCGGGCGGCCAAGGCGGGACGTCCCGCGCTCGGCCGGTCGGCCTAGGCAAGGTAGCGTGCGGGGCCTGGGAGAGTTCCGCCGGGACGGCGAAGGACGTGGGTCAGGCGCGCAGGATCTTAGCCATGGCCTTGCCCTTGGCGAGTTCGTCGATGAGCTTATCCAGATAGCGGATCTCGCGCATCAGCGGCGCCTCGATAGTCTCGACGCGGACGCCGCAGACCACGCCCTTGATCTCGGATCGCGCGGGGTTGGGGCGGGGCGCCTGGGCGAAAAAGGTCTCGAAGTCCGACTTCGCGACGATTTGCGCCGCAAGGCCGGCCGCGTCGTATCCGGTGAGCCAGCAGACGATCTCGTCCACCTCCGCCCTGGTGCGGCCCTTGCGCTCGGCCTTGGCGACATAGAGCGGATAGACGCTGGCGAAGCTGGTGGCATAGATGCGGTGCGGGGCGCTCATGGCGGGCTCCACGTCTCGGGTCTGACCCCCGAGGATTGCAGGCCAACGCGGACGGCGCAAACAGGCCTGTGTGTCGTTGGGGCGTCATTTACGTGACGTGAGGATGCGGGATGAGGCTGGCGCCGGGGCTTTCACAGCTTTACCGTGCGCGCCGCGAGGCGGCCGGGATTGCGGCCTCGTTGTCGTGAGGATGCGTCCTCGCCACGGGAGTTTGGGCGTCTATGCCGAACATCGCCTTCATCAGCCCCAAGGGGGGCGCGGGCAAGACAACGGCGGCGTTGCTGCTGGCGCTGGGCCTGGCCGAACGCGGGGCGCGGGTGGCGCTGATCGATTCCGATCCGAACAAGCCGCTGGTGCGCTGGGGCGCGCTGCCGGGCCGGCCCGAGGGGATCTCCGTCCACGCCGCGCCGACGGTGCAGGACATCCGAGATGCGGCCCAGGAAGCCCGCCGGCGCGATCCCGACTGGGTGATCGTCGACACCGAGGGCTCTGTGCGGGGCGCGATGGTCTTCGCCGCCATGCGGTTCGACCTGGTGGTGACGCCGCTGAACGGCTCGCCGATGGACGCCATCGAGGCGATCAAGGCCGCCGAGCTGGTGGCCTCGTTCGGCAAGCGGGCGGGGTCGAGCCTGATGCACCAGTGCCTGGTGTCGCGGTCGCCGCCGGCGCTGAAGCCGCGGTCGCTGGCCAAGGTGGTGGCGATGCTGCGCGAGCAGGAGATCGACATCCTGCCGACCGCGCTGGTGGAGAAGGATGCGTTCCGGGCGCTGTTCGAGATCGGTGGCGACCTGAAGGCGCTGGAGGCGGCTGGGGTCAGCGGCGTGCCCGCGGCGCGGCGGAACATCGAGGCCTATGTGGACGCGGTGGTGGAGCGGCTGGGCTGCCCGGCCGTCGCGGAACGGCCGGCCTACTGTCGGGCCGGCTGAGCGGGTTTCAGCCCAGCAAGGCAGGGCCGATCGTCGGGATCGCCATCACGACGAGAAAGCCGAACGACATCAGGGACAGGGCGAGTTTCATCGGGGTTTCCTTTGATCCCCGGCTAGATATGCCCGGCCGCCCGGCGGAACATCCCCTCGTTTTCGCAGAACAGTTCTGCCGGAATGGCGCCAGTGGCGCTTCGGCGCCTAGGCGGCGTTCGCAGCGTAGAGGCGGGCAGGCCGGTGGGCGCCGTGGGCGAACTCCTCGGTCTCGCGCACGCAGCCCAGGGCGGCGACGGTCTTGCGGAAGTTGCGCTTCTCGGCGTCCTCGCCGGTAACGGCCTCGTAGGCGCTCTGCAACTGGCTGAGGGTGAAGCGCGCGGGCAGCAGGGCGAAGAGCGGGCGGATGGCCCGCGCGGTTTCGCCGAGCACCTCCATCGCGCGCGCCAGGATCGCGGCGTGGTCGAAGGCCAGGGCGGGCAGGTCGCCCACCGGGAACCAGCGCGCCTGGGCCGCATCGGTGCTGGCCTCGAGCCGCAGCTCGTCGGACGCCATGAGCGCGAGATAGGCCACCGAGATCACCCGTTCGCGGGGGTCGCGGTCGGGGGCGCTGAAGGTTCCGAACGGCTGCAGCAGGTCGGCGTCGACGCCGGTTTCCTCGCGCAGTTCGCGGCGCGCGCACTGATCCAGCTCTTCGTCCGGCTGCAGGAATCCGCCGGGCAGCGCCCAGGCGCCCCGGAAAGGGTCGGCCCCCCGTTCGATCAGCAGCACATGCAGGGCCCCGCGCCGGAGGGTGAAGACCGCGATGTCCGTGGCGACGGCGGGGTGCGAATATTCGTAGGTGAACGGCATGTTCGTGTATTGACGACACTAAGTAAGGGGCTGTAAGTGTTAATCGCACACTAAGTCAGTTTGCGCCTGTGTCAATCGAGGGGCCCCGCTCATGAGTC
>JAIXTR010000420.1 GCA_027483845.1 Caulobacteraceae bacterium
GGCCGTTCCCGGCGCTGTACTGGCTGTCCGGCCTGACCTGCACCGAGGACAACTTCACCACCAAGGCCGGGGCCTATGCCGCCGCCGCGGCGCACGAGGTGATGATCGTAGCGTGCGATACGAGCCCGCGGGGCGACGGCGTCGCGGACGATCCGGCCTACGACCTGGGGCAAGGGGCGGGGTTCTATGTGAACGCGACGCAGGCGCCGTGGGCTTCGCACTTCCAGATGGAAAGCTATGTCACCCGCGACCTGATCGCAGCCGTCGAGGCGGCGTTTCCGGCGGACGGAGTGCGGCGGGGGATCTTCGGGCACTCGATGGGCGGGCACGGGGCGCTGACCCTGGCCCTGAAGCATCCGGACCTCTACCGCTCGGTCTCGGCCTTCGCGCCGATCGTGTCGCCCACGCGGTGCGACTGGGGACGCAAGGCGTTCGGCGCCTATCTGGGCGGGGATCCGGAGGCGTGGGCGGCGCACGATGCGTCGCGGCTGATGGAAGCCGGGGCGGCCAAGGGGCGGTTCGACGACATCCTGATCGACCAGGGCGGCGCCGACAGCTTCCTGGAAAACCAGCTGAAGCCGGCGCTGTTCACCGCCGCCTGCGAAGGCGTGGGGCAGCGGGTCACCCTGCGGATGCAGGACGGCTACGACCACTCGTACTTCTTCATGGCGAGCTTCATCGCCGATCACGTGGCCTGGCACGCCGCCAGGCTCTGAACGCCGAAACGGCCCCGGCGGGATGCGCCGGGGCCGAGACGCGTCAGGGGGACGGGCGCCCTAGGCCACGTCGAAGCGGTCTGCGTTCATGACCTTGGTCCAGGCGGCCACGAAGTCGCGGACGAACTTGGGTCCGGCGTCCGCGGCGGCATAGACCTCGGACAGGGCTCGCAGCTGGGAGTTGGAGCCGAACACCAGGTCGGTCCGCGTGGCGGTCCACTTCTCGGTGTCGGTCGTGCGGCACGTGCCGACGAAGACCTCGTCGCCGCGGTCGTCCACCTGCTTCCACGCCGTGCCCATGTCGAGCAGGTTGACGAAGAAGTCGTTGGTCAGCTGGCCCGGCCGGTCGGTGAAGACCCCGTGCGGACTGCCGCCATGGTTGGCGCCCAGGACCCGCAGGCCGCCGACCAGGACCGCCATCTGCGGCGCCGACAGGCCGAGGAGCTGGGCGCGGTCGATGAGCAGTTCCTCGGTCGGCACGCTGAAGCGGGTCTGCAGATAGTTGCGGAAGCCATCGACCCGCGGCTCGAGCACCGCGAAGCTGTCGACATCCGTCTGTTCCGCCGAGGCGTCGGTCCGGCCGGGGGTGAAGGGCACGCTCACCGCGTGGCCGGCGTCACGGGCGGCCTTCTCGACCCCGGCGGACCCGCCGAGGACGATCAGGTCGGCCAGGGAGACCTTCTTGCCGCCGGGGGCGGCGCTGTCGAAGTCGGCCTTGATGCCTTCCAGCACGCCCAGCACGCGGCCCAGCTCGGCCGGTTCGTTGACCGCCCAGTCCTTCTGCGGGGCCAGCCGGATCCGCGCGCCGTTGGCGCCGCCGCGCTTGTCCGACCCCCGGAAGGTGGAGGCCGAGGCCCAGGCGGTCTTGACCAGGTCGGAGACCGTGAGGCCCGACGCCAGGATCTGGGTCTTCAGCCCGGCGATCTCGCCGGCGTCGATCAGGGGGTGATCGACGGGCGGGACCGGGTCCTGCCAGATCAGGTCTTCCTGGGGCACCTCGGGGCCGAGGTAGCGGACCTTGGGACCCATGTCGCGGTGGCACAGCTTGAACCAGGCGCGGGCGAAGGCGTCGGCGAACTGGTCCGGGTTGCGATAGAACCGCTCGGAGATCTCGCGGTACTTGGGGTCCATCTTGAAGGCCATGTCGGCCGTGGTCATCATGGTCGGCAGGCGGCGTTCGGGGCTGTGGGCGCCCGGCGCCATGTCTTCCGGCTTCTGATTGATCGGCTGCCACTGCTGGACGCCAGCCGGGCTCTTCACCAGCTCGTACTCGTACTCCAGCAGCATGCGGAAGTAGTTGTTCGACCAGCGGATCGGGGTGGGCGTCCAGGCGCCCTCAAGGCCGCTGGTGATCGCGTGATCGCCGATGCCGCTCTCGTGGCCGCTCTGCCAGCCGAGGCCCTGCTGGGCGATATCCGCGCCCTCAGGCTCGGCCCCGATCTTGGAGGCGTCGCCGGCCCCGTGGCACTTGCCGAAGGTGTGGCCGCCGGCGGTGAGCGCGACGGTCTCCTCGTCGTTCATGCTCATCCGCGCGAAGGTCTCGCGGATGTCACGGGCCGACAGCAGCGGGTCGGGATTGCCGCCCGGACCCTCGGGGTTGACGTAGATCAGGCCCATCTGGATGGCGGCCAGCGGGTTCTCCAGCGCGCGGCCGGACTCGGCGTCGATGCGGGTCAGATTGCCTTCCTGGCCGACCCACTTCTCTTCCGTTCCCCAGTAGATGTCGCGAAGCGGCTCCCAGACGTCGGCGCGGCCGCCGCCGAAGCCGAAGACCGGCCCGCCCATGGACTCGATGGCGACGTTGCCGGCCAGGATCATCAGGTCGGCCCAGGAGAGCTTGGCGCCGTACTTCTGCTTGATCGGCCACAGGAGGCGGCGCGCCTTGTCGAGGTTGGCGTTGTCCGGCCAGCTGTTCAGCGGGGCGAAGCGCTGGCTGCCCGAGGACGAGCCGCCGCGGCCGTCGCCGGACCGATAGGTGCCGGCGCTGTGCCAGGCCATGCGGATGAAGAAGGGGCCGTAGTGGCCGTAGTCGGCCGGCCACCAGGGCTGGCTGTCGGTCATCAGCGCGGTCAGGTCACGCTTCAGCGCCGCATAGTCGATGGTCTTGAACTGGGCCGCGTAGTCGAAGCCGTCACCCATCGGGTCGCCGGAGGCGCCGTGCTGGTGGAGGATGTCGAGTGAGAGCTGGTTGGGCCACCAATCGCGATTGGTGCGTCCGAGAAGCGTACGCAGAGCCGCAGGCTCCTTCTTGGGATCGTGAAGCGGACTAGCGTCGTCCATGGCGTTCTTCCTCGTCTCGTTGAGGCTTCAGCGTAGGCCCGGGTCCGCCAGCCCGGCAAAACGATAATCCTTATGGACAATTGTGGCCGGCTCTATGGACCACGGCGGGGTCCGAACGCCGGTCTTTCCGCCCGACGGCCCAGGCGTTAAACTCGCGCCTGAGCGAAGGGATGATGGTCATGAGCGACGCGGTGGGTCCGGGCGATCTGGTTCTGTGCGTGAACGCAGCGCCCAACCATGTAAGCGGCTGGCCCGTGCCGCTTCAGGCGGGCGAGACCTATCGGGTGTTGGGCGTGATGCCCTACGCCTGCCCCTGCGGCCGCTCCGACGCCCTGCTGGACGTGGGCATCGACTTCGCGTGGTGCCAGTCCCGCTTCCGGCTGCTGCCCAAGCCCAAGGCCCAGACGCGCACGCGGGAGGTCGCGACGCCGCGCACGAAGGAGACGGTTCGCTGATTGGGGGGTGATGAGGGGGGCCTCGCCGGTTCAGCGTGCGGGGTCGGTTTGCTTGGGGCGGAGGCGTAACTTCTGCCGAGGACCGCAGGGTTAGGCTGCCGAACGCCAGGACCACTTCGGAGGCGGAGGTTGGGACTGTCGCCAATGGGTGGGTTGCAGGTCTAGTTCGCCTCTTCTTGAGACGTCTCCGTTCTCCATTCCTCATAAGCGCTCCAGAACGCCGGGTTGTTCGCCAAGTGACGGGCAGCCTCTCCGAACGGCTGAGAGCGCAGGCGCTCAAGGCTCCCAAGGTCGGCGGGAAGGCCGTCACAGGAGCCGACAAGGCGATCAATCCATACTCTTAGCGCTGGCAGATCTGCGGCAGTCACCACAGGAGGCGGATCCATGAACTGGCGCTCATTGGACACGTAATAGGTGAGCCGGGCCAAGCGGGGGTTTTGACCTCTCGAAAGTAGCCAGCGGCCATACTCGGGCGCTTCTATCCCCAGCACGCCAAGCAACACATTGCCCCACGGTCGCTTCATTGCGTGGGGCGCAAAGAAGCGACGGACTTCAAGCGCCGGCAAACAGAACACCGCCGCGACCTCGCCGGGCAACTTCACCTTTGTAAGGCCACGGGAGAGAAGCTCCCGCTCTACGATCTTACGGAACTCGGCAATGGGGAGTGCTTGCATGACGCCACCCTTGAGCACTCGCGGAACGTCCGGAACGGGTCGAAAAGCCGAAGTCGGCGCAGCGCCTAAGTCCAGACGTTGGACGCGTTGGCTCTGAAGCGGACATGCCCAATGTCAGAGATAGGTGTATTTCGGGCGATGGCGTGCGCCTCCTCTCCCCCCGAGCGAAGCGAAGAGCGGGGAGAGGGTAGGGAGAGGGGCGACGCAGGCCTCGCCGCTTGCACGATGGCCCAGCCATGACCAAGCTTCGGGCGCCATGGCGACCTTCAAGACGCTCAAGGCCACCACGCCGCTTGATCGAGCGCGCAGTGCAGCGGGACGACACCGATGCCGCTGCTGTGGTTCGCATCCGTCGGTGGGTTCTGGCTGAA
>JAIXTR010000030.1 GCA_027483845.1 Caulobacteraceae bacterium
CTCCTGGCCGGCGCGCGCCCGGGTCAGGCCCAACGCCAGATAGCCGAACATCTGCTCATCGGTGCCCGAGTTCGAAAGCTGCGTCCGCATGACCTCGTGCCATTCGGCGGCCGCGAGCCCCGTCTCCTCCGCCAGTTCTCGCTTCGCGCTCTCCAGGGGATCCTCGCCCAGCGGTCCGCCGCCCTCAGGGATCTCCCAGCTGTAGTCGCCGGCCGGAAACCGATGCTGGCCGACCAGCACGGTCGTCCCGTCGTCGTAGAGCGGCAGCACCGCGACGGCATAGTTCCGAAACGCCACCAGGCCATACGTCGCCGGATTGCCCGTCGGCGCCGTCGCGGCGAACTCCGTCACCTCGATCCACGGGTTGGCGTAGACGAGGCGCGACGCGCCCCGCTTCCACGGTCGGCCGTGCGCCCGCAGCCACTCCGGTTGCTCGCCCATGCATCCCTCCACGCCTTGCAGATCGCCCCGCGCCAACCAATAAAGGGTAAGGTCGTATCCGCATCCACAATCGTCGGACCCTCTCATTGGCTTCATCGCTGCCGCGCGCTCCGGATTTCGGCGCCGCCCTTCCCGTTACGGCAGCGCCTGAGGCGCTGCGCTTCCTGGCGCTTCGGCGGTCGACATCGGCGATGAGCTTGTCGGCGCCTGGGCCCGACGCCGACCAGCTATCCGATCTTCTGCGCATCGCCGCCCGCGCGCCCGATCACGGCAAGCTGACGCCATGGCGGTTCATCCTGCTGCAGGGCGCCGCAAAGACGGAGTTCGCAACCCGACTGGATGCGCTGGCCGCCGGACAGGGCGACGCCAAGCGGCAGGCAAAGCTCGCGAAGCTGAGGGTTCCCCCACTGGCCGTCGCGGTGATCGCTTCGCCGAAGACGAGCGAGATTCCGGAATGGGAGCAGATGCTGTCCGCCGGCGCCGTCTGCACGAACCTCGTCCACGCCGGCCTCGCCATGGGTTTCGGCGCCAACTGGATCACCGACTGGTACAGCTATGACGCCCAGGCCACCGCGATCCTCGGCGTTCGAGCGGGTGAACGCGTGGCCGGCTTCATCATGCTGGGAACGCCGCGCGAGCCCCCTCAGGAGCGCGAAAGGCCGCAACTGGAACCGCTCATCACGTCATGGGCGCCCTAGCGCGGCCCCAGACACACAACGGCCGGACGACGCGCGACGCCGCCCGGCCAGAAGTGTGACACGCCCGAGGAGAGTTGGGCGATGTTATGTATAGGCTGAAGGTCAGCTTTTGGGAAGCCCGAAGCGGCTTCGTGGCGAGTCCGCGAGCTTTTTCGCCTCGCACGAGAAAAACAGCGCAGACACTCCGATCAATCACCGGCTGGGCCGCGTCTATTCCGTAGGTTCTTAACCCGAGCGAATTCTTGCAGGACGCTAGTAGACTGAAGCTATCGCACTCTCAATCTTCTTTCACGAATGCGTGAATGTGCTTATCCGCGCCCCCGGTACGGGGCGACGCCTTGATCTGGCAGCCACAGTCCTTCGGGCGCGGGGCCGGTTTGCCAGAAAACGTCGATCGGTATTCCGCCCCGGGGATACCAGTACCCACCGATCCTGAGCCACTGCGGCGACAACTCGCTGACAAGCCGCTTACCGATCGCCACGGTGCAGTCCTCATGGAACGCGCCGTGGTTGCGGAACGAGCCCAAATAGAGCTTCAGCGACTTGGACTCCACGAGCCAGTCATGGGGCGCATAGTCGATGACCAGGTGCGCAAAGTCAGGCTGCCCCGTCACGGGACAGAGCGACGTGAACTCCGGCGCGGCGAACCGGACTAGATAGGTCGTTCCGGGATGCGGATTGGCAACGCGTTCGAGGACCGCCGCCTCGGGGCTGTCGAAGCCCCGCATCTCGCGGCCCAGCTGCGTAAGGTGGGTCTCTTCCATGGCGGCGGCTTTACCGGCTACTAGCATCCCAAACAACATCGGGAGCGGAACATGGCCCAGGGCGACTATCAGGACTTCGTGGTTGTGGTGACCGGCGCCTCCACCGGCCTGGGCCGGGCTGTCGCCGTGGCCGTCGCCACCCAGGGCGCCAAGGCGGTGGTGATCAACTACGCCCGCAATCGCGAAGAGGCCGAAGAGACCGCCCGCCTCTGCCAAGCTCAAGGCGCGGAAACGGTGGTCGTCCAGGGCGACGTGGCGCGCGACGAGGATTGCCAGAAGATCGCCGCAGCCGCCGAGCCTTTCGGTCGGGTCGACGCCCTGTTCAACAACGCCGGCGCCACCAAGTTCGCCAGTCATGGCGACCTGGATGCGATCTCCGGCCAGGACTTCCTGGACCTCTATGCGGTGAATGTCGTCGGAGCCTATCAGATGGTCCGGGCGTGCCGGACTCTGCTTGAGGCGGGCCCGCGGCCGGGCGCCGTGGTCATGACGGCGTCGATCGCCGGGGTCACCGGCATCGGCTCCTCCATCCCCTATGCCGCGTCCAAGGGCGCCCTGAACACGATGACGATTTCGCTGGCGCGCGCCTTGGCGCCGAAAATCCGGGTGAATGCGATCTGCCCGGGGTTCATCGACACGCCCTGGTTTGGGAAAGGCGTCGGCGAGCAGGCCGCTGACCGCATCCGCGCCAACGCCGCGGCGGGAACGCCGCTCAAGGTGGCCTCCACGGCCGACGACATCGCAGCCTCGGCCGTCTTTCTGGCGTCACCCGCCTCGCGGCACATCACGGGCGAAACTCTACTGGTAGACGCGGGCTCTCACCTTGGATTCGCGCCGCTGGTGGCGCGCTGAGTAACGCTGGGTCATGGCGCCCAAATTTATGGCGCCTTTACGATTGAATGCCCAATTGCAGATCAGCCAACCTATGGTGTGGCCGTCGCCGTTTCGTCACGTTGATCTACGGGCTTCACCGACGACGATGAGTGCGCCCGTCGGCTTCGGCCGGACGGACGTGAGAGGGGATAATCAATGAGAACGCTCAAAATCGCGCTTGCGGCCGCTGTCGGTTCGCTCGCGCTCGCTGGCGCCGCACAGGCCCAGGACGCCGGCCCGACCTTTGCTTTCAACGTCGGCGCGGCCACCGACTATGTCTTCCGCGGCATCAGCCAGACGGATGAGGACCCGCAAGTGTTCGGCGGCGTCGATGCCTCGATGGGCATCGGCTACGCGGGCGTCTGGGTCTCGAACGTCGACTTCGGCAATGGCACCGACGCCGAGTTCGATCTCTACGCCGGCATCAAGCCGACGGCCGGTCCGGTTACGTTCGATCTGGGCGTGATCTACTACGGCTACATCGACCAGCCCTCGGGTTCGAACGAGGACTACTGGGAAGGTAAGGTCGCCGCCTCGGTTCCCGCCGGCCCCGCCACCCTGGGCGTCGCGGTGTATTACTCGCCGGAATTCTTCGGCAAGACCGGTGACGCGATCTACTACGAGGCCAATGCCGCGGTCGCGATCCCGGACACCAAGTTCACGATCAACGGCGCCATCGGTCGCCAGGAAGTCGACAAGGCGTTCGACTACACCACGTGGAACGTCGGCGTGGGCTTCGCGCTGACCGACCACATCTCGCTGGACGTCCGCTACTGGGACACCAACAAGTCCGCCGCCGTGACCGGCGGTCTGGGTGACTCGCGCGTGGTGGGCGGCCTCAAGCTGGTCTTCTAAGCGCAACCAAAGCTTAGCACTCGACCTTTAGGGAAGCCGTCGCGGTCTCGCGGCGGCTTTTCCGTTGCGCCAGGGGACCCCTGTACATAAGTTCGGCTGCGCTCGCCGAACGCCAGTTCCTTCCGTAACAGGCGCGGCCGCGGAAAAACTCCGCCAAGTCCATGTTTTACTGGCCGACCGCACGGCGCGGCCTATTGTTGGGAATCGAAACGTGAGCGGAGTGCGGCGCATGGAGCGGATGGCCGTCAGGGCCCAGACCGTCGTGTTCGACATTCTGCTGGCCGCGGCGTCGTTCGGCATCGCGTTCTTCGTCGCCCCGACACAGCCAGAACTGGGGTTCGGTCAGGCGGGCGCCCTCAGCTTCTTTCAACTGGCCGCCCTCTATGCGGCGATCGCCGGCGCGTTCAGCCTGATCTTTCGGGGCGAACTGTCGCCCTGGCGCTATGTCTCGATCCCCGACGCCCTGGTTCTCGCCCGCAGCGCCCTGCTGACGGTCGGCGTATTTCTGCTGTCGGTCTTCGTGCTGGATCGCGCCGAGGGGCTCCCGCGCTCTACGCTCGTCATGGCGCCGCTCTTCCAGATGGTCGCCGCGATGGGCGTCCGGATCATGCGCCGCGCCCTGCACGAGCACGCCCTCGAGAGCTTCTCGCCGCTCAAGACGATCACGGACCGCCTCGCCCAGGCCCCGTCGCTGCTGCTGATCGGACCGGCGTCCCTGGCGGACACCTATCTGCGCGACGTGGCCCGCAGCCATGACCGGACCTACACGCCCGTCGGCATCATCGGGGTCGATCGTCGCGACGTGGGCGCCCAGGTCCGCGGGGTCTGCATCCTGGACGCCATCGATCGCCTCGACGAAGCCCTGGCCGATCTGCGGCGCTGGAATCGCTATCCCAGAGCCATCCTGTTCCTTGAGGAACCGGGCAAGCTCAAGGGCCTGACGGCCGAGATGCTGGGCCGCCTCAAGACCGACGGGATCCGCCTGCTCCGCCTGCCGTCCATCGTCGAGCTGAGCCAGCATGATGGCCTGACGCTCCTGCCGATGCGGGACATCAACATCGAGGAGCTGCTCGCGCGCGAACCCATCGAGCTCGACCGACGCGCCATCGGCAGCCTGATCAAGGCACGCCGGGTGCTGGTCACCGGCGCCGGCGGCTCCATCGGCTCCGAGCTTTGCCGCCAGGTCGCGGCGTTCAACTGCGCGCAGCTGACCGTCGTCGATTTCTCTGAGACTGCGCTTTTCGAGATCGAGCGCGAGATGCGCGAGATGTTCCCCCACATCTCGGTCAAGGCCGTGCTTTGCGACGTGCGCAATGCGTCCAGGCTCAACACGGTATTCGGACGCGAGATGCCGGACCTTGTCTTCCACGCCGCGGCGCTGAAGCACGTTTCGATGGTCGAACGCCATCCGATCGAGGGCATCCTCACCAACGTCATCGGCACCTGGAACGTGGCCGAGGCGTCGAAGGCCTGTGGCGCGCGTCAGATGGTGCTGATCTCGACCGACAAGGCCGTGGATCCGACGAACGCCATGGGCGCCACCAAGCGCCTCGCCGAGGCGGTGATCCAGGCCCAGCAGACGATCGGCGAAGGCACGCGGTTCTCGGCGGTGCGCTTCGGCAATGTCCTCGGATCGTCCGGCTCGGTGGTGCCGATCTTCAAGTCGCAGATCGAGCGGGGTGGCCCCGTGACAGTCACTCATCCGGACATGACCCGCTTCTTTATGACCATCCCGGAAGCGGCCCAGCTGGTGCTTCACGCGACGGCGGCGTGCCACGAAGACGACCGCCGCGATTCCCGGCTGTTCCTGCTGGAAATGGGCGAGCCGGTCAGCATCCTGGAGCTGGCCCGTCAGATGATCGCGCTGTCCGGCCGCCGCGATATCGAGATCGAGGTCACCGGTCTACGCCCCGGCGAAAAGCTGACCGAAGCCCTGCTGGACGAGACCGAACGCGCCCTGCCCGCCGCGCCGAAGGTGCTGGAAGTGATTTCGAATTCCGCCGTGCGGGTCACCCCGGGCCACCTGGAGTCTCTGGCGGCAGTCGTCGAAACCGGCGACGTGAACGCCGTCCGCACCGCGCTGTTCGATCTGGTCGCCCAGGTCCGCGGCGAGAAGCCTGGCGCAGCGCCCAACCTGCGGGTCGTCGCCGGCGGCTGAGATCCGCCTGCGGGGGTCGAACCGCCAGGCCACAGGTCGCCTGTGACCCGGCCGTCGGGACCGCCCTATTCCGCGGCGACCACCTTGTCGCTCGAGACCTCGTCCTTCACCGCCTGCAGGCGGGCGACCAACGCTTCGTACTCATCCCAGAGCGCCTTGGGCGTCGTTTCGCCGAAGCGTTCGTAAAAGGCCGGGATCAGCGCGGCTTCTTGGGTCCAGATCGCCGGATCCACCGTCAGCAGCAGATCCAGCTGCGCGTCGGACAGGGTCAGGCCAGAGGTGTCGAGGCTGGCGGCGGACGGCACGCGACCGATGGGCGTGTCCACCGCATCCGCCTTGCCATCCAGGCGCTCAGCAATCCACTTCAGCACGCGGCTGTTCTCGCCGTAGCCCGGCCACACGAACTTCCCGCGCTCGTCCTTGCGGAACCAGTTGACGAAGTAGATGCGGGGAAGCTTTTCGGCGTCGTGGGTCTCGCCCATCTTCAGCCAGTGACCGAAGTAGTCGCCCATGTTGTAGCCGCAGAAGGGCAGCATGGCGAA
>JAIXTR010000289.1 GCA_027483845.1 Caulobacteraceae bacterium
CGGATTGAAAATCCGCGTGTCGGTGGTTCGAATCCGCCCCCAGGCACCACTTCCCCCTAGGAATGAAATGCCGCGGCGTTCTCCACGGCGCTCAGCATTTTATCATCCTGCGTCGCTCACTGCGACCGGGCAGGGATCCGGCGGATCGCGGCTGTGAGCCCGCGCAGTCAGCCGCCCGTCAAGTGATCGGTCGGACTTTCAAGCCCCACGCCACAGCGCGCGATCCATCGGCGCGTCGGCGCCTTGATTCAGCGCTTCCAGTGACGCTCGGCGCCTTGTCTCCGGCAATCCAGGTTCTTCGAAATTGCTGCATCGCAGCAAAGCGTCCCCCAGAACCGATGGTCAATCGCAGGGCTCAAGACGCATATTGCGTGTGCAGCGCACAATCCGTGCGCATGCGTCAGTATTTTGACGATGTAGGGAAAGCTTCTGCCCCTTGACGCTTCGACAAGGGGTTGCCAAAGGGTCCAGGCCACTTGTCTAAAAAAGTGGTAAGACTTTGGGGTCCCCCCGTGGGAGTTCAAGGCCGTCCGCACCTTCGAAACGCCAATCCCTGCGAGAAGTCGGGAGTCGCGTGAAGGGGTCGGGCGCAGCGACAGCGCCTCTGGCGTTTCTGAACCGCGTATGCGGATTGGGACCGCCGGGCTTGTTTCAACTAGGGTGGAGACGCTCTCGCGCGACGACCCTCCGGCCAATCGTGCTAGACCAACCAGGAACTGGCGACAGATGCTCGACAACAAACTGAAGACCACTTTTTCCGCTCTCCTCGGCGCCGTCGCGCTGATGACGAGCGCGCCGGCGTTCGCTCAGGACGCCGCCGCCCCGGCCGCTCCGGCTGCCGCCGCCCCCGCCGCTGACGCTGCCGCGGCTCCCGCCGCCGCTGCTCCCGCTGCGCCGGAATCGGCTGATCCGCCCCAAATGAAGGGCGCCGGCAAGCTGAACGTCGGCACCATGTTCATGGACGCCGACCCCGTCGTGAAGGTGATCATGATCGGCCTGGCTCTCGCCTCGGTGCTGAGCTGGACCATCCTCGTCACCAAGATCCTCGAGTTCAATTCGCTCAATAAGGTCTCGGACGGCTTCGTGGAATCCTTCCGCGGCGCCAAGTCGATCAACGACATGAGCCGCATTGCTCTCAGCGAGGAATTCGACGGCAACCCGCTGGCCGATATGGCTGCTGCGGCCGCCCAGGAAATCGAGCTCAGCCGTCAGGCTGGTCTGCAGATTACCGGCGAACACCGCGACACTACCATTGATCGTGCGGCCCACGCGGTCAGCGCCGTGCAAGCGTCGCTCGCGCGTCGTCTCTCGGGCGGCATGCAGTACCTCGCCTCGGTCGGTTCCAACGGTCCGTTCATCGGTCTGTTCGGCACCGTTTACGGGATCATGAACTCGTTCATCGGTATCGCGAACACCAACACGACCAACCTGGCCGTCGTCGCTCCCGGTATCGCCGAAGCGCTCCTCGCCACCGGTCTGGGCCTCTTCGCGGCTATCCCCTCGGTTATCTTCTACAACTACTTCCAAACCCGCATCTCCGCCTTCGGCGCGCGGTCGGAAGGCTTTGTGGCCGAGCTGATGAACGCGATCTCCCGGCAGCTCGACAAGGGGGCCTAAGCTAGATGGCCGCCAAGCTCTCCAGTTCCGGAGGCGGCCGCTACCAGGAGACTCAGAACGCCGAGATCAATGTCACCCCCTTCGTGGACGTGATGCTCGTGCTTCTGATCATCTTCATGGTGGCAGCGCCGATGGCGGCCGTGACGGTCAAGGTGGCTCTGCCGCCGGCCGTCGCCCCGCCCGGCACAAACCCGCCGAAGCCGATCTACATTTCGATCCAGCCGAACGGCGGCCTGTTCATCCAGGACTTCCGGACGGACCTCCCCAGCCTGGGCGACGACCTCCGCACCCAATTGGGCGCGGTTCGTAACCCAACCAAGGAACGTATCTTTATCCGCGCGGACAAGGACACGCTCTACGGCGACTTCATGGGCGTGATGAACATGCTGCAGGACAACGGGTTCTACAGCGTGGCTCTCGTCGGTGAAGACAACAACTAGGTGGTGACACATGTCTGACACTCACCACGAAGCGCTAACGCGGCATAATCCGTTCGACGATCCCAAGCCGAAAGCTCGGCCTGGATTGATCATCGCGCTGATCATGGCGGTCATCGTGCACGGGGCGCTGGGCGTCTATCTTTGGAAGACGCGCTTCGAACCGAAGTACAAGGAGTACTCGGACGAGATTACGGACGTGGCTCTCATCAAGCCTGTTCCGCCGCCTCCTCCGCCGCCTCCGCCGCCGCCGCCGCCGAACACGCCGCCGCCGCCGCCGCCCAAGCTGCAGCCTCGTCCGCCCGTCGCGATGCCTGACGTGCCCTCCATTCCGCCTCTGCCGGTTCCGCCGGTCGAGCGCCGGATCGAAGAGCCCCGTCCGCCCGCCGCGCCGCCGCCCGAGCCGCCGCGTCCGTCGGTCATCACCAACCCGGACTGGCTCCGCCGTCCGTCGGGTGACGACATGAACCGCTACTATCCCGACCGTGCGTCGCGGATGGAAGTGGAGGGACGTGCGACGCTTAGCTGCCAGGTGAACGCCCGTGGCACGCTCGACAGCTGTTCCGTGGTTTCGGAAGAGCCTGGCGACATGGGCTTCGGTGATGCGGCCTTGAAGATGTCCAAGCTCTTCAAGATGCGTCCGCAGACCCGGGATGGTCAGCCTGTCGATGGCGGTACGGTGCGGATCCCGCTCCGCTTCGTCCTCCCGAAGGGCTGAGCCGCCTCAAGACGCACCGATGGTACGTCGAGCTGAAACAGGCCCCGATCGCGCAAGCGGTCGGGGCTTTTTTCTTGCCCGCCCTGTCAGCGCCACCTGCGCGTAGGCGGGAGAGCGCTCCGGTGTCGTTTCCAATCATTCCTGTGCGTCTGCCGCAATTGCGCCGCTTGATCAGACCGGCGCGCGCGACTAGAAAGCCCGCTCGCGAATGTGCCGCCTTAGCTCAGCTGGTTAGAGCGCTAGATTGTGGATCTAGAGGTCCTCGGTTCGAACCCGAGAGGTGGTACCATCGCAAGGCGCTGAAAGGGCTGGGGTTTTCCCCAGCCCTTTTCCGTTCCGAACGGCGTTTTTTGCACTTATTTGGCGCCGCGTTTTGCACTTCCGTTTTCCGCCTGTTCTCGAAGCCTCGCCACCCGGGCGGATGCGGTGTCCGCGAGTCGCACACGATCGGCCTGTCGGCGGTACTGCATGAAGCTCGACGGACCGCCGTGACCCATCATGGCTGCGCCTTCGGCGTCGCTGCAGCCGGCCAGCGCCAGCTCCACGCCACGGGTGTGGCGCAGGCCATGAAGATCGTACCGCTCGCTGTCGAGTCGACCGGCGACGTGCAGCTTCGCCACCAGCTTTCGCAGCTCGAGGGCCAGGCCATCCTCGGTGTAGGGGCGTCCGGCGACGTTGTAGACCAGGGTGGTCGTGGCCACAGGCGCGGCGTCGGCCTTGAGCTTCCGGCCGCGGCGCGGGTCCACAGGGGGCGCGTCCGGCGTCCAGGCCAGCCAACGCCCGAGCTCCGGATCCTCGATCACGTCCACCCGCACACGACGCTTGCCCGAGACGAACTGGAAGCGCCCGCCCTGGCGCGCCGAGCGCGGCATGGCGACGAGGTCGCCGCGTCGGGCTCCGATGTAGCGGGCGACCGCCACGGCCCGCGCCAGGCCGAATTTCCGGGCCTCCAGGGCCGTCTCCATGACGGTTTGGAAGGTGGCGTCGGACCAGACCAGATGGGGCTCCTTGAGCTCGCGGGGGCGGCGCACCTGGCCCACGAGCGGGAAGGGGTCCTGCTTCAGCTTGCCGGCCACCAGGGCCGGCTTGAGGACGTTCCGGAGAACCTGCAGGCGCAGATTGGCGGCGCGATGGCCCCGGTTCGCCCAGGAGCCCTTGAGGCGATCCACGAAGGCCGGCGTGAAGGCAGAGACGGCGAGGCCGCCGAGGTCGTCCTCGAACTCTTTCAGCATCGCCCGGTAGAGATACTTCGTTGACGCCGCCAGCGCCTTGAAGTCCGGGTTTTCCAGCTCGTAGGCTCGGATCGCCGCCGCCATGGTGCCCTTGGCCAGGGACGTCGTCGGCGACAGGTCCTCGATCAGCTGCAGGACATGTCGCTCGAGCGCGGCGTCGCTGAGGCCCTCGGGCAGCCGGATCGCTGGGAGGCCCTTCTTGCGCAGATAGAGGAAGGCGCGGCCGTCAGGCTGTTGGATGCGGTTGACGTACTTCATGCCAGGTCCCCCTTCAGATCGCGCCGCCGCCGCGCGGCCACCGTCCGTCGCTCCACGGCCGCAAGCGCCGCGTCGCATTGAGTCCGTTCATCCCGGTCATCCCGCAGGTTCTGCACCCAGGTCATCGGCAGCCGCTCCACCAGGTCGTCGAGGTCGCGCCGCCGCCAGCGGCGAAGCTTGATGCCCAGATCCACCGGCGACACCTGCTCCCGTCGCAACAGGGCGAGCAGGGAGCCCGGCGCGAGCGCCAAGTAGTCGCCGGCCGTGCCGAGATCCATCAAGGCGGGCCAGTCTCGTGTGTTGGGCTCCATGGTTGGGCCTCGTGGAAAGTGTCTGTCGTGTCGCTTAAATTACGCGGCGAGCGCGAAGCGAATCAAGAGGTGTGCGAAAGTCATTAATTCGTGATTGCGCAGACAGGTACCGTATTCACGCGATTTCAAACGGTTTCAATTGTTTGCAGTCCGTTCCGTGGCGATGAATAGACAGGTTCCGCGAACGGATAAGGGTGGCGGAAACATAGGCATTGCTAACCTGGAATGCGCGAATATGGCCGCAGCTAAGTCGATAGGGTTCATACATCAAGACCACGGTCCCGCCAGGTCTGCCTCGCGCCCAGGGTCTCCGATCTCAGCGCCACGCGCCCCGGGGACGAGGGTCGCAGTCGTCCCGAGGGACGGCATCGTCTGGCCCAGCCTCAGGCGGGCGTAGTGCTCCTGGCCCTGCTGATCGCGAACCACGATCCAGCCCTGGCGGCCCAGCTCGTCGTCGTATCCGCGCGCCATGACCCTGCCGCTGGCGGGTCGGTCGCCGAGGACCGCCGGCTCCCGCCCGTATTCGAGGCGGCGTTGCTGCAGCGTCCGGATGATGTCCTGTCGAAGCTGGAGAGAGCGCAGGCGGCTCTCCAGGTCCGCGTCCAGCCGGTAGCGAGGACCGACCCGTTCCGCGAGCCCCAAGGCCTCAAGCCGACGGAGCCGACCTCGTGTCAGCGCCGACCACGCATCGTTGACGCCCACCCCGTCGTCCACGCACCGGTCTGCGTCCGCCGAAGCCAGCAGCCGACGGTCGAACGCCGTGAAACGGTCGGCCTGGGTTTCCCGCCAGATCCGCCTCTCGGCGTCGAGCCGGGAGAGGTCGCCCAGTCGCTCCTGCGCCACCTCCTGCGCCCGGGCGCGGAAGCCGAAGGCCATGTAGTCGCGCGGGATGACGAGATCCCGGCCCGACGCGCGTCGCCCCCGGACCAGCACATGTGCATGCGGGTGAGGGGTGTCGAAATGGCAGGTCCCGATCCAGGCCAGCGTCGGCTCGCCCAAGTCCTCGGCGACCCGCTGCATGACCTCGCATGTGTAGCCCCTGAGGTCGGAGATCCGATCTCCGTTCTCGGGCGACACGATGAACCGGAAATGGTGGCGATCCTCCGGCCAGGCGGCCGTGGCCGCGCGGGGGTCCAGCGCATCGGCATCCCGGTCGAAGAAGGGTGGCTTTGCGGCCTCAACACCGGCGCCGGCCCGGCCCAGGTAGGTCACATGCGCCGCGAGCGCGGCGGCCCGCCCCGCCCCGCTTCCCATGTGCCGCGAGATCATGGCCTTCACGATCACCCGCTGCCGGACGTCTAGGCGGAAGGTCCGCCCGGATCGCCGCTGGGCCGCGCTCAGGACGCCGGCGCGATCGCCGAAGGCGAACTGACGGGACGTCGCGAGCCTTTGAAGGACCCCTGTGCGAGCGGGGAAGCGATCCGCCTTGAGCCGCTCGGGCAAGCGCGCCGCAGCGCCTCCAACATCCTCCATCCGCTGCGCGGCAAGTCGCGCGCGGATCGCCTCCTGCACAAGTGGGCTCGAGATATAGCGTTCGGGTGGGCGCACGTTGTGACACGTTGCTGTTGCGGGCGGTGA
>JAIXTR010000172.1 GCA_027483845.1 Caulobacteraceae bacterium
ATCACATTGGTCGGAATGTAGGCCGACACGTCGTTGGCCTGGGTCTCGATCAGCGGCAGGGCGGTCAGCGAGCCCGAGCCGTTGTCCTCGTTCAGCTTCGCGGCGCGTTCCAGCAGGCGGCTGTGCAGGTAGAACACGTCGCCCGGATAGGCTTCGCGGCCCGGCGGACGGCGCAGCAGCAGCGACATCTGGCGATAGGCGACGGCCTGCTTGGAAAGGTCGTCATAGATGATGACGGCGTGCATGCCGTTGTCGCGGAACCACTCGCCCATGGCGCAACCCGCGAAGGGGGCCAGGAACTGCAGCGGGGCCGGCTCCGACGCCGTGGCCGAGACGACGATCGTGTAGTCCAGGGCGCCGCGCTCTTCGAGAGTCTTGACGATCTGGGCCACGGTCGAGCGCTTTTGGCCGATGGCGACGTAGATGCAGTACAGCTTGGCGCTCTCGTCGTCGCCAGCGTTGATCGACTTCTGGTTCAGGATGGTGTCGATCGCCACGGCGGTCTTGCCGGTCTGGCGGTCACCGATGATCAGCTCGCGCTGGCCGCGGCCGACGGGGATCAGGGTGTCGATGGCCTTCAGGCCGGTCTGCACGGGCTCGTGCACCGACTTCCGCGGGATGATGCCCGGCGCCTTCACGTCCACGCGGCGGCGCTCGGCCACGTTCTGGATCGGGCCCTTGCCGTCGATCGGTTCGCCCAGCGGGTTCACTACGCGGCCCAGCAGGCCCTTGCCGACCGGCACGTCCACGATCTCGCTGAGGCGGCGGACTTCGTCGCCTTCCTTGATGGCCTGGTCCTGGCCGAAGATCACGACCCCGACGTTGTCGCGCTCCAGGTTCAGGGCCATGCCCTTCACGCCGGCGGAGGGGAACTCCACCATTTCACCGGCCTGGACGTTGTCCAGACCGTAGACCCGGGCGATGCCGTCACCGACGGACAGCACGGAGCCGACGTCCGAGACGTCGGCTTCTTCGCCGAAGTTGGCGATCTGGGACTTGAGGATGGCCGAGATTTCGGCGGCGCGGATATCCATGGATCTTACGCTCTCTTCAGGGCGAATTTCAGGGAGTCGAGCTTCGAGCGCAGTGAAGCGTCGAACAGACGGGAACCGACCTTGACCTTGATCCCGCCCAGAAGGGCCGGATCGACGCGGGTCGTGATTTCAGGATCCTTGCCGAGCGCCTGGCGGAGCGCGGCCTGGACACCCTTGGCCTGGGCGGCCGAGAGGGCGATGGCGGTGGTGACTTCCGCGGAGACCGCGCCACGAGCGGCGGCCGAAAGCTTCGCGTAGCCGGCGATCACGTCCGGCAGGGCGGCGGCGCGACCGTTCTGCGCCAGCAGGCCCAGGAACTTCAGCGTCGTCATGTTGAACTTGGCCTTGGCGCCGACGCCGACCAGGCCCTTGCCCTTGTCTTCGGCGCTGAAGGTCGGGGACTCCAGCAGGACGCGCAGATCCTTGGATTCAGCCAGCGCCTTCTTCAGCGAATTCAGATCGGCCTCGACGGCGGCGACCTGCTTCTGGTCGCTCGCGAGGTCGAACAGGGCTTGGGCATATCGCGAGCCCACATTCGATACAGAGGTGTCGTCCGCCACTATTGTCCGCCCGGGTCGCGTTTCACGTGCCGCAAACGGACTGGCCCGCTGCGACTAAAGGCTTGAAAGCGCTTGAAAAAAGCACATCGGTCTAGGGGGTCAATATCACCCCCGGCCCAAAGCCGCGCGCCTACTAGCACGCGATGTTATGCGCCGCAACCGAGCCAGGGGCGTTCCGTGACGGCAGGCGGCGGGTTGTTCGTGCAATTGCCGGGCCTGCGGACGGGCGAATAAAAAAGACCCGCCAGTTTCCCGGCGGGTCAGGGCGACAGAAGCTCAAGGAAGAGCTGCTGGGAGACGTTTGGCTTACTGCTTGGCGAGTTGGGTCGCGCCGCCGGCCTTGGCGATCGCCTTGGCGTTGCAGCCGGCCAGCTTGTCGGCGTCCAGAGCCTTGCGGCCTTCGAACGACGCGACCACGCCGACCTTGTCGGCGATCGTCTTGCAGGTGGCGACGGCGTAGGTCTGCGAGGTCGGGGCCATGGCCACGCAGGCGTCGGCTTCGCAGTTGAACATGGCGCCGCCGGCGATGAACTTGGTCTTTTCGGCCACCGGCGAGGCGAGCTTCGCGGTGATGGTGTCGCCCGCCAGGGCGGAACCGGCGGAGAAGGTGACGAGGGCGGCGCAGGCCGCAAGGATTTGGAGCTTCATTGAGCCCTCCAGCGTTTCGGGGAGTATCGGCGTCAAGGATTTGAGTACCGGCCCGATCCGTCGCGTTTGGTTCGCCTCGGGTATCCCCTCCCTTGGCGCACTCCGAACTGAGCATTGCTAAGATAACGGTGTTAAGATCGGGCGCGCAACTGCTATTTGTTCGCAACAGCTATGCGCAAATGCAGAGCCGCTCGGCGTCCCTGCCTCTTGTGTACACCAGCGGGAAACCTATGGCGGCAGGGCGCGGCCGCGTCCAGGCCCTGCTTGTTCATAGATCGTCAATCTTGTTTGGCGTTCCGTCACCCTAAGCTATAGGGCCGGCGGGCGGCTGAAGACCGGTAGGACGACTGAAATCCATGGCCAATGCGCAGCCGCCGCAGCGCGGGCGCGACCCGCGCCCAAAACGCACGCCGCTCCAGGCCCTGATCTACTGGGTTTTGGTGCTGGGCGTCTGGGGACTGATCTTCTTGGTCGCCTTCTTCGCGGTGTTCGCGGTCGATCTGCCCGACACCTCCAAGCTCTACGACGTGAAGCGCCAGCCGTCGGTCTCGTACCTGGACCGGTCCGGCGCCCTGCTGGCCGTGCGCGGCAGCCAGTACGCGCCGCCGGTCGATCTGGACAAGCTGCCGCCCTATGTGCCGAAGGCGTTCATCGCCATTGAGGACCGCTGGTACTACTGGCACTTCGGCTTCAACCCCTGGGGCATCGTCCGCAGCGGTCTCTATAATCTGCAGCACAAGGGTGAAGGGGGACCGCTGCGGGGCGGCTCGACCATCACCCAGCAGCTGGCGCGTAACCTCTTCCTCACCGCCAACCAGAACTATCGCCGCAAGGCGCAGGAGCTGATCCTGGCCGTCTGGCTCGAGGCGCGGTTCACCAAGAAGCAGATC
>JAIXTR010000169.1 GCA_027483845.1 Caulobacteraceae bacterium
CTGGCCCTCCTCCTGTCCGCGTGCGGAGCCAAGCCGCAGGGCGGCCCCGATCCGAACGCGCCCGCCAATGTCGGCGTCGTCGTCATCCGGACCGAGCCGGTGAACCTCACCATGGAGCTCAGCGGCCGGACCTCCGCGTCGCTGGTCTCCGAGGTGCGACCTCAGGTGAACGGCGTGATCAAGGCGCGCCTCTATCAGGAGGGATCGAACGTCCGCGCCGGACAGGCGCTCTACCAGATCGACCCGGCCATCTATCGGGCCAGCCTGGACAGCGCCAACGCCGCCCTCGCGCAGGCGCAGGCCACGGCGACCTCGGCCAAGCTGAAGGCCGACCGCTACCGTGAACTGGTGGCGATCAACGCCGTCAGCAAGCAGGACAACGACGACGCCCAGGCCGCTGCGCAGTCGGCCGCCGCCAATGTGCAGGCCCAGCGGGCCGCCGTGCAGCAGGCGCGCATCAATCTCGACTACACCCAGGTTCACGCGCCCATCTCCGGCCGGATCGGCAAGTCCTCGATCACCCCGGGCGCCCTGGTCACCGCCAATCAGGCGACGCCACTGGCGACGGTCCAGAACCTGGACACCATCTACGTCGACGTCACCCAGTCCGCCGCCGATCTGCTGAAGCTGCGGGCGGCGATGGCGAAGGGCTCGGTCGACGCGCCCACCTCCGCGCAGGTGCGCCTGATCCTGGAGGATGGCTCGCTCTATCCGATCGCCGGGCGACTGGCTTTCTCGGACATCACCGTGGACGAGGGCACCGGCGCGATCGGCCTGCGCGCGGTGTTCCCGAACCCCAACGGCGCGCTGCTGCCGGGCCTCTACGTCCGCGCGCGGTTGGAGCAGGGCGTGGCCACCTCCGGCATCCTGGTCTCCCAGGCCGCGGTGAGCCGCGACGCGAAGGGCGGCGCCACCGTCTATGTGGTGGACTCGGCCGGCAAGGCCCAGCTTCGCCCCATCACGGTCTCGCGCACCGTCGGCGACAAGTGGCTGGTCACGGGCGGGCTGAAGGCCGGTGAACGGGTGATCGTCGAAGGGCTGCAGAAGGTGCGGCCCGGCGCGGCGGTCAAGGCCGCCCCCATCGCTGCGGCGCGCTAGGACCCGGTCATGCTGTCTCGCTTCTTCATCGACCGGCCCATCTTCGCGTGGGTCGTCGCCATCGTGATCATGCTGGCGGGCGCCCTGGCGATCCGCACGCTTCCGATCGCCCAATATCCGGACATCGCCCTGCCGCAGGTTGCGATCCAGGCCACCTATCCTGGCGCCTCCGCCAAGACGGTCGAGGACAGCGTCACCCAGGTCATCGAACAGAAGATGAAGGGGCTGGACGGGCTGGAGTACATCAACTCGGCCAGCGACGGCACGGGGTCGGCGACCATCACCCTGACCTTCAAGGCCGGCACCGACATCGACATCGCCCAGGTCCAGGTCCAGAACAAGCTGCAGACCGCCACGGCGCTGCTTCCCCAGGAGGTGCAGCAGCAGGGCCTCAGCGTCGTGAAGTCGACGCGTAACTTCCTGATGGTCGTCGCCCTCTACGCCTCGGACGGCAAGGCCTCGAATTCCGACCTGGCCGACTACATGGCCTCCAAGCTGCAGGATCCGATCAGCCGGGTGGACGGCGTCGGCGACGTTCAGCTGTTCGGCGCGCAATACGCCATGCGGATCTGGCTGGACCCCGACAAGCTCGCTGCACGCAGCCTGACCCCCGCCGACGTGATCACTGCGATCAAGGCCCAGAACGCCCAGGTTTCGGCCGGCCAGCTCGGCGGCACGCCTTCCGTCGCCGGCACGGTGCTCAACGCCACGATCAGCGCCCAGGCGCGACTGCAGACGCCGGCCGAATTCGAACGCATCATCCTGAAGGACACCGGCGCCGGAACGCACGTCTATCTGCGCGACGTGGCGCGGGTGGAACTGGGCGCCGAAAACTACAACTCGCTCAGCAAGTTCAACGGCAAGTCGGCCGCGGGCCTCGCCATCAAGCTGGCGCCCGGCGGCAACGCGCTGGAAACCGCCGAAGCGGTGAAGACGCAACTCGCCGAACTGTCGAAGTCCTTCCCGCCGGGCATGTCCTATTCGGTGCCGGTGGACACCACACCCTTCGTGCAGCAGTCCATCGAGGAGGTGGTGAAGACCCTGCTCGAGGCCGTCGTGCTGGTCTTCCTGGTGATGTTCCTGTTCCTGCAGAACTGGCGCGCCACCCTGATCCCGACCATCGCGGTGCCAGTGGTCCTGCTCGGCACCATGGGGGTGCTGGCGGTGTTCGGCTACTCGATCAACACGCTGACGATGTTCGGCCTGGTGCTCGCCATCGGCCTTCTGGTCGATGACGCGATCGTCGTGGTCGAGAACGTCGAACGGGTGATGGTGGAGGAGGGGCTCCCCGCCAAGGAAGCGACTCGCAAGTCCATGGACGAGATCACCGGCGCCCTGGTGGGCGTGGGCCTGGTCCTGTCCGCGGTCTTCGTGCCCATGGCCTTCTTCGCTGGCTCCCAGGGCGTCATCTATCGCCAGTTCTCGATCACCCTGGTCTCGGCCATGGCGCTGTCGGTGCTGGTGGCGCTGATCCTGACGCCGGCGCTCCGCGCCACCCTGCGGAAGCCTGCCGATCGCGACCTCGCCGTC
>JAIXTR010000269.1 GCA_027483845.1 Caulobacteraceae bacterium
GTCGACCTGACGAGCCACGGCGCGCACCGCATCTTCAACCTGGCCGACAAGGGCCGGCTGGCCGTGGGCTACGACGCCGACCTCACCATCGTCGACCTCAAGGCCCGCCGCACCATCCGCCACGAGGACATGGCCACCCGCGCCGGCTGGACACCCTTCGACGGCTTCGAGGCCAAGGGCTGGCCGATGGCCACCATCATCCGCGGTCGTGTCGTCATGCGCGACGACGAGATCGTCGCCCCCAGCCTGGGCGAACCGGTCCGCTTCCTGGAGACCCTGGCGGCCTAGTGTCCATTCCTCCCCCATCGGGGGAGGGGGACCACGAAGTGGTGGAGGGGGTCATCCCCGCGTCCCGAGCGGACCCCCTCAGTCGGCATTCGCCGACAGCTCCCCCGAAGGGGAGCAATTGCGAGGCCCTAGTCCAGCGCCGCCAGCACGTCCCGCGCGAACCGCACCTCGTCGAACCGCGCCTGGGCGGAGTCGAACCCGCGCCGCACGATGATCACCTTCTTCGACGGGACGATGAAGACGTACTGCCCGCGGTTGCCGTTCATGGCGTAGGTCCCGTCCGGCAAGCCGTCCTTGGCGCCGTGCAGCCAGAAGAAGGCGCCATAGCCAGCGCCGCGCTCCGGCTGGGCCGGCGCGGGAGTCGCGACAAACCGCGCCCAGCCCGCCGGGAGCAGCCGCTCGCCGTTCCACACCCCATCGTTCTGGTAGAGCAGCGCCAGCCGCGCCAGGTCGCGCGACGTGGTCCAGACCTGGCTGGAGAGGATGTAGTTCCCCTGCCAGTCCGTCTCCGGCGTCGTGTCGCGCATCCCGATCTTCCAGAGCAGCTCGGTGAACGGGAACGCCAGCGCCGCGGGTCCGTCACCCAGCGCCGCGCGAACGCTGCGCGCGGCCAACAGGGTGGCGTTGTTCGAATAGCGAAACCGACTGTCCGGCGCGGCTTCCAGGGGCATCCGGGTCGCCCACTCGGTCACCGCGCCACCGCCCAGATAGACCTCGTCGGTGCGGTTGCCAGGCCCGGCGGTCCAGAGGCCCGAGCCCATGTGCATCAGCTGCGCCAAGGTGATCGCCGCGCGCGGGTCGCCGGGCGTCCGCCACTCGGGAATGTTGGCGGGCGCATCGACCTTGGCCTTGCTCATGGCGACCGCCCGGCCAATCACCGAGGCGGTCAGGCTCTTGGCCGCCGACCAGGTGCGCTGCGGCGTGTGCAGGTCGTAGCCTGGACGATACTGCTCGCCGATGATCTTGCCGTCGCGGAGCACCAGCACCGCGGTGGTCGACCCGCCGTAGGCCGCGCTGTCGAACGCCCTGGCCAGGACCAGCGCGAGCTTCGCCGGCCCGGGCGCCGTCGCCGCCTCATCGCCATCGGGCCACTTCGCCTTGGCGGCCGGCGGCTTCAGCTCGAGCCGCGGCAGATGCGCGGCGGCTGCGGCCGGCGCACCGATCGGCAGCTGCGCGCAGCCCAGGTTGGGCCGCCAGACGGCGATCCGCGGCGGCAGCCGGTCGTCGAAGGGCACGCTGACGGTCTTCGCCTGACGGTCGACGTTGGCCGTCAGGGTCCGGACCAGCGCCTGGTATTCGGGGTAGATGCCCTCAAGATCGTCCGCCGCCACCTGCGCCTCGGTCTGGCCGGCGTTGAACACCCCGCTGCAGAGGAACGCCGCCTTGTAGCCCGCCGCCAGCGCGCGGGTATGCGGATCGTCCGCCCCCTGCGCCGTCGAGCCGATCGCAGCCAAGGCCGCCGCCAGAAAAATCGCCCGCATCGGTCTGCCCCTGTCGAATCCGCCGCGATCGCCGCGTCTCCCGGATGACGCACGCCTCCGCGTCGCGCAATCTCAACCCTGTGGGAGACCCCAGATGCAATACATGATCCTGATCTACGAACCGGAAGAGGCCTATGCGGGCGAAGCGGGCCAGGCCGCGCTGCAGGATATCGTCGCCCGGCACATGGCGCTGGCCGGCGAGCTGAGCGCCGCCGGAACGATGAAAGGCGGATCGGCCCTCCAGGGGACCGACACGGCGACCACGATCATCACGAGCAATGGCCAGCAGACCCTGCACGACGGCCCTTTCGCGGAAACGCGCGAGCACCTGGGCGGCTACTACCTCATCGAAACCCCCAACCTCGACGACGCCCTGGCCATCGCGCGGCGGGTGCCGGTCGTGGACGGCGGCAAGGTCGAGGTCCGGCCGCTGGCGAACTACTGACCGATGCGTGGCTTCGGCCAGGCGATCTCCGCGGCGCGGCCCCGTGTCGTCGCCGCCCTGGCCGCCCGTCTGCGCGACCTCGACCTGGCCGAAGACGCCTTCGCTGACGCGAGCGCCGCCGCCCTCGTCGCCTGGCCGAACCAGGCGCCGCGCGACCCGGCCGCCTGGCTGTGGCGCGCGGCGCTCCGCCGAGCCATCGACGCCAGGCGCCGCGCGGCCGTGCGTGATCGCGCGGTGCTCGACGCACCCGAGCCCCAGCCCACGCCCGAGGAGGCGCTGATGGCGGCCCAGCAGCCCATTCCCGACGAGCGTCTGGCGCTGATCTTCGTCTGCTGCCACCCGGCCCTGGCGCCCGACAGTCGCGCCGCCCTGACGCTCAAGGTCGTCTGCGGCCTCTCCACGCCCCGGCTGGCCCGGGCCTTCTTCGTGGCCGAGCCGGCCATGCTGCAGCGGATCACCCGCGCCAAGCGCAAGATCTCCGGCGCCGGCGTGCCGTTCGAGATCCCCGCGCGGGGCGCATGGCCCGAGCGCCTGGAGGCCGTGCTCAGCACCCTCGAGATCGCCTACGCCCAGGCCTACGAGGACGCCGCGCTCGCCGATCGCGACGTCGCGCCGCTGGCCGAAGAGGTCCTGCGGTTGTCCGGCCTGCTGGCCGAGCTATTGCCGAAGGA
>JAIXTR010000248.1 GCA_027483845.1 Caulobacteraceae bacterium
GCGCAGGCGTCCGGGTATTTTCCCAGGGCTTCGGCGCTTCCGGATCCGCCGGACAAGCCGGCGGCTGGCAATCAGACTATTGAATTAAAAGGATCATTGAGAATGGCCGATTTTGGCGGAACTGACGTGGAGACCTTCCGCAAGGAGGTCCGCGAGTGGGTCGAGGCGAATTTCCCCGCCGCGCTCAAGGGCAAGCCCAATCCGATGGCGCGGGAGGAGCGCGGCTCCGACCCGACCCCGGACCAGGAGGCCTGGCGCAAGGCCGTGGGCGCCAAGGGTTGGGGCACGCCCACCTGGCCCAAGGAATACGGCGGCGGCGGGCTGTCGCCCTCGCAGGCCCGGATCGTCCAGGGCGAGTTCGCGCGCGCCGGCGCCTACAACCCGATCGGCGGCATGGGCGTGATGATGTTCGGCCCGACCCTGCTGGAGTACGGCACCGAGGCGCAGAAGCAGGAGCACATCCCGCCGATCTGCCGCGGCGAGATCGCCTGGTGCCAGGGCTTCTCCGAACCGGGCGCCGGGTCGGACCTGGCAAGTCTTCAGACCAAGGCTGAAGATAAAGGCGACCACTTCGTCATCAACGGCCAGAAAATCTGGACGAGCGGTGCGCAATGGGCCGACTGGTGCTTCTGTCTCGTGCGGACGGATACTTCGAAGAAGCATGAAGGCATCTCGTTCGTCCTGTTCACGATGCATCAGCCGGGCGTCGAAGTCCGTCCGATTCCTCTGATCGCTGGCAGCTCACCTTTCTGCGAGACGTTCTTTACGGACGCGCGCGCCGAGAAGAAGGACCTGGTCGGACCGCTGAACGGTGGCTGGACCATCGCCAAGCGCCTGCTGCAGCACGAGCGGAACGGCCTGACCGGCGCCGGCGGCGGCCTGGGGTCGGGCGGCAAGCCGATCGAGACCCTGGCCAAGGAATATGTGGGCCTGGACGAGGACGGCCGCCTGGCCGACCACGACCTGCGCACCCGCCTGGTGACCAACGCCATCAACATGCGCGCCTTCCAGCAGACGGCCGTGCGCGCGATGGTCGAGGCCAAGGGCAACGCCAGCCCTTCCTCCGCCACCTCGATCATGAAGAACGCCGGGACCCAGCTGATCCAGGAACGCCACGAGATGGCGCTGGAGATCATGGGCCACCAGGGCCTGGGCTGGGAGGGCGACGCCTTCAAGGCCGACGAACTGGCGGCCGTGCGCGGCTGGCTGTTCGGCAAGGCCTTCACGATCTTCGGCGGCAGCCAGGAAGTTCAGTCGAACATCGTGTCGAAGCGCATCCTGGGCTTGCCTGACCTTACGCAATCGAAGTGAGAGTGCGGGCCACGAGCGCCCGCACCAACTCGGTCTCTTGAACTCGAACGATATTTACGAAGGAAGACAACCACATGGCCGTTCTTACCGAAGAACAGAGCATGCTGCGCGACGCGGCGAAGAGCTGGGTGCAGGAAAAGTCCCCGGTCACCGCCTTCCGCAAGATGCGCGATAGCGGGGCCGAGCTGGGCTACGACGTCGCCGCCTGGAACGAAATGGCCGAGATGGGCTGGGCCGGGGTCATCATCCCGGAAGAGTACGGCGGCTCGGACTTCGGCTACCTCTCCCTGGGCCTGGTCCTGGAAGAGCTGGGCCGTACGCTCACCGCCTCGCCCCTGCTGGCCTCGGGCCTGGCCGGCGCCTCGGCGCTGATCCTGGGCGGCTCGGACACCCAGAAGTCGACCTGGCTGCCCAAGGTGGCCGACGGCTCGGCGGTGGTGGCGCTGGCCATCGACGAGGGCCCGCACCACAAGCCGGAGAAGGTGGACGCCACCGTCTCGGGCGGCAAGCTCACGGGCAAGAAGGTGTTCGTGCTGGAAGGCATGGCCGCCGACGTGTTCGTGGTCTCGGCCAAGGAAGCCGGCGCCATCGAGCTCTACCTGGTGAAGGCCGACGACGCCGGCGTGACCCGCAGCAAGCTCTCGCTGGCCGACAGCCGCGGCGCGGCCAATGTCGACTTCAACGGCGCGGCGGCTGAAAAGCTGACCGGCGGCGCCGAGCTGCTGGAAAAGGTCCTCGACCGCGCCCGCGCCGGCCTCTCGGCCGAAATGCTGGGCGCCGCCCTGCAGGCCTTCGAGATCACGCTGGACTACCTCAAGACCCGCGTGCAGTTCGGCCAGGTCATCGGCAGCTTCCAGGCCCTGCAGCACCGCGCGGCCAAGATGTTCACCGAGCTGGAGCTGAGCCGTTCGGCGGTCGAGGCGGCCCTGACCGCCATCGACAACAACGCCCCCGACGTGCCGGAGCTGGTCTCGCTGGCCAAGGCCAAGATGGGCGACACCTTCCACCTGGTGTCGAACGAAATGGTCCAGATGCACGGCGGCATCGGCATGACCGACGCCCACGACGCCGGCTTCTACCTGAAGCGCGCCCGCGCCGCGGAAGCCGCCTTCGGCAACCAGGCGTTCCACCGCGATCGGTATGCGAAAATCCAGGGGTACTAGGGTCTAGCGGCCTGCGGGCCGACTAGGTTTTGAGACTGGGGAGCCCCGCTGGCGCGAGCCGGCGGGGTTTTTCTTTGAGGCGGGCCGAGTTCTTAAACCGACCCGTTACGGATGTTATCGGCCCTGAAGCTCAAGCGCGCGTGCGTCGTCTCGCCTTCGCCGAGAGGCGCCTGTAGAGCGTGTTGCTTCGATCGATCTGGTGAAGGTGCTCAAGAAAGCACGTGGCAATCGCGTTTTCGATTTCGTCGTCGATGGTCACGGCCTGCTCGATGAGCTCGACCAGCCCGTCGAGCTGAGCTTCCGTGGCCCTGTCCGCCCGGAACTGGCCAGAGAACTCCAGCATGATGCCGTGAAATCCGCGCTCGCCTTCCCCAACTTCCCGCATGAGTTCGTCATCACCGAACCCGGGAAAGAACGTCTGAAGGCGCATTAGGAGCTCGATGGGCTCCGTGGGTCTCAGTGTCTCGATCCTTTGCAAAGAAGGCACTCCGGCATGAAACCTGAGCGGCAAGTTTGCCCGGTGCTGATGAACGTCGCCCTTCCACCCCTCGGTGACAGTTGGTGAGTCCGCTTTGCGCTGATCCGGCGCGTGTATCGAAGCCTGTTCGAGACGCTGCCATCGCCGAGATGCGGCCTCGCCATGCGTGTCCCGAAGTCCATGGCCAGAGATTGCCCGGCATCCTGACGGACGCCGGTTTTTACCTCCCCCGCGACGCGGCGGGAGGGGGACCGCACGCCGAGCCGTAGGCGAAGAGCGGGGGGTGGAGGGGGCGAGCCTCCTCAACTGAATTCAAGACATCCGTTCGATTCGCAGAGTCTGAGGCTCGCCCCCTCCACCATCGGCTCTTCGGCCGATGGTCCCCCTCCCGCCGCTCCGCGGGGGAGGTAAAGACAGTCCGTTCGCCGAAGGCTGCCTCACGCCCCCGCCTTCACCCCAAACCGCTCCGCGTTCCGCGCGCGGGCCTTGGCCGCTTCGGTGTCGCGGTCCTTGGGCGGGGCGGCGGTTTCGAGGTCGTGGAGGAGTTGGCGGCCGGCGTGGAAGACCGCCTCGACCGCGGCGTCGAAGGCGGGCTGGTTGGCCTTGGACGGGGTGTTGAAGCCCGAGAGCTTGCGGACGAACTGGAGCGCGGCGGCACGCACCTCGTCGTCGGTGGCGGCGGGCTCGAAGTTGAACAGCGTCTTGATGTTGCGGCACATGGGCTGGGGCTCCGGTGTGGGCCGAGCATGGCGCCGGGCGGAGGGTTGGGGAAGCTTGGTGGCCGTTGGACGCCCCCTCCACCACTTCGTGGTCCCCCTCCCCCGCTTCGCAGGTGAGGAGCTTAGGGCGGCAACGCTCGTGTCCTTAAGTCCATGGCCAGAGTTTGCCTGTGGGGTGAGGCGCTTCGCCCTCCGCCCTTCGCTGGCGCTATGGGCATTCGTTGCTGCGATCAGTCCCCCGGACTGATCGCTCGGGCTGGCGCCCGACCGCGCCTCACCTCAACGACGGCCCGGAGGGCCGCCGCGGCGCGGCCGCGCGAAAGCGCGGTCCTTGACACGCCTCACCCCGCAGGCTCGCAATCCACCATGGAATTAAGGGTGGGAGGCATCCTGAAGGATGCTGGCGCGGAGTTGCTTGGTGGCTTCCGAAACTGATGCGCCGGACGGCGCCACGCGCCGCGGTGGATGCACGCTGCTTCTTGTGCTCAGCCTGAGCATGATCGGTTGGATGGTCGTCGAGAATACGATGACGCCGCGGAGATCCGCTGTGCTGCAGGAGGAGCTTCGCGCACACGGCCTTTCGCCGGCTAAGGTCTATCCCATGCCGGAAGGACGCTGCGCGCGCCGAGAGATCGAATATGTCTGGCAGACGGTCGCGGCTCGCGGCCACGCCTGCGTCACGCCACGCGCCGCGCGGCTTCTTCCCGAACGCTGAGCCTTCCTCTGAACGCGGGCGGCTGACGCCAACCCACTATCGGGCGGCGACCACGTCCCTCACCACCGGCTAGAGACCGCGCCGCGCACAACCTATCGACGCGGCCCATACCGCATGCCGTGTGCGTATTATTTTGGCGCCCCGGAGTTGTGTTCGGCCCACCCCCGTGCAAGCTTGGCCTTAGTCGTATGGGGGGAGTTTCATGACAATCAATGGCATGCGCCTGGTGCGCGTGAGCGCTGTGCTGTGCGCGGCGGGGTCGCTCGCGGCCTGCGCGACGGTCACGCGGGGGTCAAAGGACGCCTGGGTGGTCAACACCGAACCGAGCGGTGCGAAGGTGGAGACCAGCAACGGGCACCAGTGCCCCTCCACGCCGTGCGCCATCAAGATCAGCCGCAAGGCCGAGTTCATCGCCACCATCACCAAGCCCGGCTACAAGACCGCCACGGTCTCGGTCACCCACAAGACGGCGACGGCCGGCGCGGCCGGGGTGGCGGGCAATGTGCTGATCGGCGGCGTGATCGGCCTGGGCGTCGATGTCGCCACCGGCGCCTCGCAGGACCTGACGCCGAATCCCGTCAACCTGAAGCTCGAGCCGGTCGACGTCGTCGTGGCGAAGTCTGACGGCAAGTAGGCGCGGGGCGAGGCGGCGGCTTCGATCCGCCGCCGGCCAGGTGACATCGCGGGTGGCTGCGTGCTGGCACGGTCCTGGCGGGCTGGCCTAGGCTGCCCGTGACCAAGCCGGAGCGCGCTCGCCCATGACCACCCGCCGTCGCCTGATCGCCGTGAGCCTTGGCGTGCTGGCCCTGCCCCGCGGGGCGTGGGCGGCCGAGCCAGTGAAGGTGGCGTTCGTGGATACGGGGAACACCGGGCGCAGCCTGATGGCGGAGCATCTGGCGCGGGGGCTCGCGGCGCGGGACGGTCTGCGCGTGGCTTTGATCTCGCGGGGGCTGGACGTGGATCCGTTCGACGAGGCGCCGGAGCCGAACGCCAGGATGCTGCTGGCTGAGCGCGGGGTGGATGTGGCGGCGCACGTAGCGCGGTCGCTGACGGCGGGCGACGTGGCCCATGCCGACGTGGTGCTGACCATGACCGCGGCGCAGCTGAAGACGGTTGTGGCGCGCTATCCGAAGGCGCGGGGCAAGGCCTTCACCCTGGTGGCCTATGCGACGGGCGAGGCCGCCGATGTGCCGGACGCCTGGGGGAAGCCGATGGCCGACTATCGCGCCGTGCTGGCGCAGCTGGATCGCTTCCTACCGCCAGCGCTGGTGAAAGCGGCGGCGGCGGTGGCATCGACGTAGAGCCTGTTCCGCGCGGCCTCCCCTCGCCTATGCTGGCGAAAACACACCGAGGAGCGCGCCGCTATGTCCGTCGTCACCGTCGCCGATCAGGGCCACGTCCGGACCATCACCTTGAACCGTCCGGAGAAGAAGAACGCGCTCAGCCTCGAGCTGGCGTGGAAGGTGATCGAGGCGGTGGACGCCGCGGCGCTGGACGACAATGTCTGGGTTGTGGCGATCACCGGCAGCGGCGACGCCTTCTGTGCGGGCCTGGACCTGTCGCCGGACACCGAGCCCTATTCGCCGCTCACGCCGCAGACGGCGATGCTGGACGACATCGGCTGGGTGGGCCAGTTCCTGCTGGCGATCCGCAAGCGCTGCGACAAGCCGGTGGTGGGCGGGCTGAACGGCGTGGCGGTGGGCGCGGGCCTGGGTTTGGCCATGGCCTGCGACGTGCGGCTGATCGCCAAGAGCGCCCGGCTGATGGCGGGCTACACGCGGATCGGCGGCTCGCCGGATGCGGGGCTGACCATCACCCTGCCCCAGACCATGGGCTATGAGCGGGCCATGCGCTTCATGATGGAGAACCGCACCGCCACTGGCGAGGAGGCGGTGGCGTGGGGCATGGCCGGCGAGGTCGTGGACGACGCGGCCTTCGCCGACAGGCTGGCGGCTTACTGCCAGGATCTCTGCGCCTGGTCGCCGATCACGCTTCGGCTGTTGAAGCGCGGCATGGTCAGCGCCAGCTCCGGCCTGGACATGGAGAGCCAGCTGCGGCTGGAGGTGTCGAACATCCGCCGCGCGTTCGGCAGCGAGGACGGGCAAGAGGCGCGCCGGGCGTTCCTGGAGAA
>JAIXTR010000397.1 GCA_027483845.1 Caulobacteraceae bacterium
ACCGCCTTCGACGCGGTCGGCCGCGACTCGATCCTGCGGATGCTGGAGGTCGCCTGCGAGGTCTATGAGCACGTGATCCTGGACCTGCCGCGCCATCGCCGCGCCTGGACGCTGGACGCTCTGTCTGGCTGCGACGAGGTGGTGGTGATCTCCGAGCTGACGGTTCCGGCCCTGCTGGCCGCGCGGGCCTATTCGGACGAGATCGAAGACGCCCTGTCCGGCGCGCTCCGCCCGCGGATCGTGCTGAACCGCCTGGCCAGCCGGATGTTCGGACCAGCCCCCTCCATGGCCGAGGCGGAGAAGGCCCTGCAGCGCAAGGCCGAGGCCGGAATCAGCTCGGATTGGGAGGCGGCGGCCGCGTCCGCCAACCTGGGCGGGCCCATCGCCCAGCACCGGCCGAAGTCGAAGATCGTCAAGGACGTCCAGACCCTGGTGGAACGGCTCGCATCGCAACCGCCGCGGCGTGACAGCCCGGCGAAGGCGGCCTGAGCATGGGCCGCTTCAGCCTCTTGCGCACACCGGCGGGCCCGATCGCACCGGCCCAGCCCGATCCCGCTCAGATCCAGGCCCTGGCGCAGCCAGCGGCGCCGAAGGCCGAACCCAAGCCCAAGGCCCCGGCGCGCGACGCCAGTCTGGACCTGCGGCTGAGACTGCATTCCCGGCTGATCGACGAGCTGGACCTCTCCAAGCTGGACAAGCTCGAAGAGGGCGAACTGCGCCGACAGGTCCTGGCCCAGGTGACCCTGTTCGCCCAGGCCGAGCGCATGGCGCTCAATACCAAGGAGCTCAACGAGCTCGGCGCCTCGATCTACGACGAGATGATGGGGCTGGGGCCGATCGAACCCCTGCTCAAGGACGAGTCGATCAACGACATCCTGATCAACGGTCCGTTCCAGGTCTATGTGGAGCGCCGGGGCGAGCTGGAGCTGACCCCGATCCGCTTCCGCGACAACGATCACCTGCTGCGCATCGTTCAGCGGATCGTCGCCGGCGTGGGCCGGCGGATTGACGAGAGCCAGCCGATGGTCGACGCCCGCCTGCCTGACGGCAGCCGCGTGAACGCCGCCATCCCGCCGATCGCCATCGACGGCTGTTCGGTGTCGATCCGGAAGTTCTCGAAGAAGCCGCTGACGCTGGAGAAGCTGGTCGAGTTCGGGGCCATGACCCAGTCGATGGCCGACTTCCTCTGGGGCGCCTCGCGCAGCCGCGTCTCGACCGTCATCTCGGGCGGCACCGGGTCGGGCAAGACCACCCTGCTCAACGCGCTCTCGGCGGCGATCAGCGAGGGCGAGCGCCTGATCACGATCGAGGACGCCGCCGAACTGCAGCTGCAACAGCCGCACGTGGTGCGCATGGAGACCCGCCCGCCGAACATTGAGGGCAAGGGCGAAATCCGCCAGCGCGAACTGGTCAAGAACGCCCTGCGGATGCGCCCCGACCGGGTGATCCTGGGCGAGGTGCGCTCCGAAGAAGCCTTCGACATGCTGCAGGCCATGAACACGGGCCACGAGGGCTCGATGGCCACCATCCACTCCAACAACCCGCGCGAGGCCATCAGCCGTCTGGAGCAGATGGTGGCCATGGGCGGCATGAACATCGGTCCCGAGGCCGTGCGCTATCAGATCGCCGCCGCCGTGGGGCTGGTGGTGCAGGTGAACCGCCTGTCCGACGGCAAGCGCAAGGTGACCCACATCACCGAGATCGTCGGCATGGAGGGCAACGTCGTCCAGATGCAGGACATCTTCCTGTTCAACCGCACCCACACGGATGCGGACGGCACCGTGCATGGCGAACATCGGGCCACGGGGCTCCGGCCCCGCTGCCTGGACGAGATGATCCGCCGGGGCATCCCGTACGACACGTCCAACTTTGATCCGAACAAGGTGCTTTAGGCCGTGGCTATCGACGCCAAGACCATCGTCATGGTGATGATCGGCGCCGCGGTCTTCGCCCTGGTCCAGGGGCTGACCGGCGTCCTGTCGGTGGCGACCCAGAAGCGTAAGCTGAACCAGCGCCTGAAGGTCGGCGAGAAGATCGAGGGCGGCGTCTCGGCCATGGTCGTCGAGCTGCGCAAGCAACGCGGCCTGACCGCGGCCGGTACGCGGTCGAAGAGCCTGCGCTGGCTGTCCAACCTGATCGTGGCCTCGGGCCTGCCCTACGACCAGCGCAAGTGGCTGACCTATGTGGGCGCGGCCGCCCTGCTGGGCGCCGTGGGCCTGGGACTGCTGACCCGAACGCCCATCGGCATCGCGGGCGGAGCCGTGCTGGGCGGGATCGTCGTCCCGCTGGGCGTGCTGAAGGTCAAGGCCGGCAAGCGCAACAGCGCGCTCGGCCACCAGTTGCCTCAGGCGCTGGACATCATCGTGCGCTCGCTGGAGGCCGGCCACCCGGTGCCCGCCGCCGTCGCGCTTGTCGGCCGCGAGATGAGCGACCCGATCGGCACCGAATTCGGCATGGCCGCCGACGAGATCGCCTACGGCGCCACGCTCGAGCAGGCTGTCGAGCGGATGTCCGAGCGGTGCCAGCACCCCGACGTGGATCTGTTCGCCGCCACCGTGCGGCTGCAGGAGCGGACGGGCGGCAACCTGACGGGCCTGCTGAAGCTGAACGCCAACACCGTCCGCGACCGCCACAAGATGCGGCTGAAGATCCGCGCCGCGTCGTCGGAAGGGCGCGCCTCAGCCATGATCCTCACCGCCGCGCCCTTCGTGGCCGTGGGGATGATCATGATCATTTCGCCCAAGTTCTACGGCGATGTGATCGACGAACCGGCGGTGAAGTATGGCTTGGCCATCATCGGGTTCTGGATCTTCCTCGGCAACATGATCATGCGCCGTATGATCGACATGCGGCTGTGACGCCATGAGCCTCGAAACGATCATCTACCTCGTCGGCATGGTGCTGACCCTGGGCGCGCTCAGCGGCTTGGCCATCATCGGGATTGGAGAGTTGCGGGTCCGCGCTGTGCGTCGCGGCCGGCTCGCCGGCGCAGGCGCGACCGCGCCGGGCCGGGGCTCCGAACCTCTTGTCGAGAAGTCGGGCGGTCTGTTCGCGGGCCAGGTCATGTCTACGGTCCGCCGACTGGGCCAGCAGAGCGCCGTACGCGACCCGGCCAAGGTGTCCGTCCTGCGCTCGCGCCTGATGCAGGCCGGGTTCCACAGCCGCGAGGCGCCGGTGATTTTCCTGGGCGTGAAGGCCGCGGCGCTGGCCCTGGCCACGGTGGCCGTGGTGATGACCCTGCCGATGATGATCAATCGGCCCGGCGGCAACATCGGCGCCCTGGCCCTGGCGGTGGGCGTATCCGTGGCCGCGCTGTACGGCCCCGACTTCGTTCTGAAGAGCCGCAAGACGCATCGCGAGCGCGAGTACTCCGACGGCTTCCCCGACCTGCTGGACCTGTTGGTGGCCTCGGTGGAAGCTGGCCTCTCGCTGGACGCCGCCGTGACCCGG
>JAIXTR010000129.1 GCA_027483845.1 Caulobacteraceae bacterium
CAGGGCCTGCGCTTCGCCATTCGCGAAGGCGGCCGCACGGTGGGTTCGGGCGTCGTGTCGAAGATCATCAAGTAGGCCACACGCCGACCTGAGACACATCAAGGGCCGCCGAGGGCAACCTCGGCGGCCTTTTTCGTGCGTGGTGGGTCAGGCCTTGGGCGCTTTGACGCCGTCGGTCTGATCGGTCTCGGCCTGGTTGGGCGCGGGCTTGGCCCCGCTGTGTTCTCCGCTGGCCGGATCGGTGGCCGTCTTGTCCGAGCGGGCGGAACCTTGGGCGCCCGCGGGCTCCTGGGCCATCCGCTGGGGTGCGCCGGCCTTCTGGTCCTGGTCGCGGTTGTAGGCCTGGTCATGAGAGGTGTCTGAGGGCTGGGTCATGGCCGGGTAACGGCCCAAGGCGCCGTTAGCTCCGCCAAGAGACTTGAAAACGCGGGGCGCTTGCGTCATACGCCTGCCTCCTACCCGACATCGTTGGAGTCTCGCTTTTCTAAGCCGCCCAAGCGCGGTTCACGGGGTGTCGCCCCGGACGGGAAAGCGGCTCAGGCGAACGGGTAGGGGTGCTGAAGGAGTGTAGCTCAGCTGGTAGAGCGTCGGTCTCCAAAACCGAAAGTCGTGGGTTCGAGTCCCTCCACTCCTGCCACCACCTATATAGTCTGAAGGTTGAACCGGCCCGCGGCCCCACCGGCCCGCGGTCCAGATGAGAGTTTGAAGCGCCGCATGGCCAGGAAACCGGGACAGAGCCCGCAAGCGATCCGCGAGCGCGCCGCCAAGACGGCCGCCGTCCTGGCCACGCCCAGCGCGGTCGCCGCCCAGGCGCCCAAGAAGAAGACCAGCATCCCGCAGTTCTTCCGCGAGGTCCGCGCCGAGGCGCGCAAGATCACCTGGACGAGCCGTAAAGAGACCTGGATCACCTCCGTCATGGTGGCGATCATGGTGGTCATGGCCGCGCTGTTCTTCTGGCTCGTGAACACCATCCTCAACTTCGCCATCACCTGGCTCCTTCGAGTCGCGACCGGCGGGTAAAGAAGAACAGATGTCCGAAGCTGCCGCCAACGTCCCCAAGGGGAACCCCCGCCACAAGTGGTACATCGTCCACGCCTACTCGAATTTCGAGAAGAAGGTGGCCGAGAGCATCCGTGAGCAGGCCAAGAACCAGGGCCTCGAGGAGAACTTCTCCGAGATCCTGGTGCCGACCGAGGACGTGGTCGAGATCCGTCGCGGCCGGAAGGTGAACTCCGAGCGCAAGTTCTTCCCGGGCTACGTCCTGGTGAAGATGGAGCTGTCGGACGAGGCCTATCACCTCATCAAGAACACCCCGAAGGTCACGGGCTTCCTGGGCTCGGGCTCGAAGCCGATCCCGGTCTCCGAAAAGGAGGTCCAGCGGATCGTCGGCGCCATCGAAGAGGGCGTGGAACGTCCGAAGCCGACCATCTCGTTTGAGATCGGCGAGACCGTGAAGGTCATCGACGGCCCGTTCGCCAGCTTCAACGGCTCGGTGGAACAGGTCGACGAAGAGCGCGCCCGCCTGCGGGTCACCGTCTCGATCTTCGGCCGCGCTACCCCCGTGGAACTCGAATACGCCCAGGTCGAAAAGGCCAGCTAGGGCGCCGGCCGCGGTTGCCGCTGCGGCCTATACCTGTTAAGAGCGCGCCCTTCGCGGACCGGGCGCGCTCTTTTGCGTTTCCGAGGTCAGTGAATTCAAATCCGTGGGAGGGGGCGGCCACCGTGACCCCGCACCACGGCTCAAACCGGCCGGGTTTCCGGCCATGAGGAGCAAAGATGGCCAAGAAGATCTTGGGCTATATCAAACTGCAGGTGCCCGCGGGCTCCGCCACGCCTTCGCCGCCCATCGGGCCGGCGCTGGGTCAGCGCGGCGTCAACATCATGGGCTTCTGCAAGGAGTTCAACGCCCGCACCGAGAAGGAACAGAAGGGCACGCCCCTGCCGACCGTGATCACGGTCTACCAGGACAAGTCGTTCACCTTCGTCACCAAGACGCCCCCGGCGTCCTACTTCATCAAGCAGGCGGTCGGCCTGAAGTCGGGCTCGAAGCTGCCCGGCCGCGACACCGCCGGCTCGATCACCCGCGCCCAGCTGCGCGAGATCGCCGAAAAGAAGATGAAGGACCTCAACGCGATCGACATTGAGGCCGCCGCCAAGATCATCGAGGGCTCCGCGCGCTCGATGGGTCTTTCGATCGTGGAGGCCTAAGCACCATGGCAAAGCAAGCGAAGCGCACGAAGAGCTGGACCGGCGACACCACCGCCACCCACGCCCTCGCCGACGCCGTGAAGCTGGTGAAGGCCAACGCCAACGCCAAGTTCGACGAAAGCATCGAGATCGCCGTCAACCTGGGCGTCGACCCCCGTCACGCCGACCAACAGGTCCGTGGCGTGGTCGCGCTGCCTTCGGGCACCGGTCGTGACGTCCGCGTCGCGGTCATCGCCAAGGACGCCAAGGCCGCCGAAGCCACCGCCGCCGGGGCCGACGTCGTCGGCGCCGAGGACCTGGTCGAGCGCATCCAGGGCGGGTTCATGGACTTCGACCGCGTGATCGCCACGCCGGACATGATGGCCCTGGTGGGTCGTCTGGGTAAGGTGCTGGGCCCGCGCGGCCTGATGCCGAACCCGCGCGTCGGCACGGTGACCCCGAACGTCGGTCAGGCCGTCAAGGACGCCAAGGGCGGCTCGATCGAGTTCCGCACCGAAAAGACGGGCATCATCCACGCCGGCATCGGCAAGGCCTCCTTCACCGAGGAAGCCCTGGAGATCAACGTAAAGGCGATGATCGACGCCCTGAACAAGGCCAAGCCGTCGGGCGCCAAGGGCACCTACATCAAGAAGATCAGCCTCTCCTCGACGATGGGCCCGGGCTTCAAGATCGACGGCGGTTCGGTCGGCGCCTAAGCCGAACGACCTCTGCTAAGGATTGGGGAGCGGCAGCGATGCCGCTCCCTTTTTCGTTTTGGAATTGTCCGATGCCGACCGTTGAGCTCGAGAGCGCTGCCGACCAGCGGCCGACGGTCGAGAACCTGTTCCAGTTCTATGTCCATGACTTCGCCGACTTCTGGGTCGAGCGGCAGGTGGAGCTTCAGGCGGATGGACGGTTTCCGTCCTACCCGCCGCTGGCGGCCTATTGGGCTGAACCTGGGGCCGAGCCCTTCCTGATCCGCGTCGACGGCCAGCTTGCGGGCTTCGTGCTGATCGACCGACACAGCCACTCCGGTCGGCGGGTGGATTTCAACATGGGCGAGTTCTTCGTCGTCCGCCCGTACCGACGCACGGGCGTCGGGCGGCTGGCGGCGCGTCAGGCGATCCAGGGGCGTCCCGGTCAGTGGGAGATCGCCGTGGCGCGACGCAATCTGCCGGCGCAGGCGTTCTGGCGCGGCGTCGCGGCCGAGGTCGCCGTCGGCACGGTCGAGGAGATCGACCAGCATGACGCGTGCTGGAACGGGCCGATCCTGAGTCTCAAGGTCGCCTGAGCCATGTCGCCGGATGAGATCCGCCGCCTGTTCGCTGAAATCTGTCCCGACCTGGACGCCTTCGCCTCGCCGTGGAGCCTGATCGGCAGCGGGGCGCTGATCCTGTTGGGCGCGCCCGTGGAGGCGGCGGCGGACCTGGATGTGGTGACCAGCGTCGCCGGGGCCGCGCGGCTTCGCGCGGCGTGGGCGCCCTGGCTCACCGACGGGGAGGGGAAGGTTCCGGACGGGCCATTCCGCTCCGACGACTTCGCACGCTACGACACGCCGTGGGGGCCGGTGGAGGTCATGGGCGGCCTGCGCGTGCGGGGACGTCGGCTTGAGGTCGCCGGTCCGATCCCGCCGGCCAGCGAGCAGCTGCGCATCCTGCGCCTGTTCGGGCGGCCCAAGGACATGGCCAAGGCCGCGATCCTGGAGGCCTGGCTGGCGGCGGGTTGAAACGGCGGGGGTTCTGCTGTAAACGCCGCCGCTTCGTCGCTTCCCGTGAGGGGAGGGGCGAGGACGGACGGTCTTCGGACCGACCGATCCTGTCCAAGAACTATGAAGCCTGCGGGGTCACCGCCGGTCGTAACGCGAGGAAGAGCCCTTCCTCGGTCATAGGGAGA
>JAIXTR010000319.1 GCA_027483845.1 Caulobacteraceae bacterium
CATGTTCACGGTGAGCGACACCGTCGCCAACACCACCGGCCAACCGATTACGCTGGCCCCCTTCGGCTCGGTGCAGCGCCAGGGTATTCCCCCGACGCTGGGCAAGAACGGCGTCGTCCACGAGGGCGGCATGGGCTGGCTGGAGCAGCGCCGGCCGCTGAAGTACGCCAAGTGGCAGAAGGACGGCACCAGCCCGTCCTACACGTCGACCGGCGGCTGGATCGGCATGTCCGACCACTACTGGCTGACGGCGGTGATCCCGGCCCAAAACGAACAGATCCAGGGCCAGTACCGCCTGACCAAGACGCCGGGCCTGAACCTGCTGGACGCCAACTTCGTCGGCCAGGCGCGGGCGATCGGCGCGGGCCGCCAGATCACCCACACCACGCACATCTTCGCCGGGGCCAAGCAGAACCCGGTGCTGAAGGACTACCAGGCCAAGCTGGGCATCGCCCACCTGGACGAGGCCATCGACTGGGGCAGGCTGTGGTTCATCACCCGGCCGATCTTCCAGTTCCTGTCCTGGATCTACAGCCACGTCGGCAACTTCGGCGTCGCCATCCTGCTGCTGACCGTCGTGGTGCGCGCGATCTTCTTCCCGCTCGCCAACAAGCAGTACGAGTCGATGACGAAGATGAAGAAGGTGCAGCCCGCGATGGAGGAGCTGCGCAAGAAGTACAAGGACGACCCGGCGAAACAGCAACAGGAGCTGCTGGCGCTGTATCAGCGGGAGAAGGTCAATCCGCTGGCCGGCTGCCTGCCGATCTTCCTGCAGATCCCGGTCTTCTTCGCCCTCTTCAAGACGCTGCAGCTTGAGATCGACATGCGGCACGCGCCGTTCGTCGGCTATATCAAGGACCTGTCGGCGCGCGATCCAACGACCATCTGGAACCTGTTTGGCGCCATCCCCTGGGATCCCGCCAGCGCACCCTTCATCGGCGCGGTCCTCGGCACCAGCCTGCACATCGGCATCCTGCCGATCCTCTACGGCGCGACCACCTGGCTGACGACGTCGATGAGCCCGCCGGCGCCCGACCCGATGCAGCAGCGGATCTTCCAGCTGATGCCGATCCTGTTCACCTTCATCATGGCCCAGTTCGCGATCGGCCTGCTGGTCTACTACACTTGGTCCAACATCCTGACCGCCATGCAGCAGTATGTGATCATGCGCCGCTTCAAGGTCGACAACCCCATCGACCGCCTGATCGCCAGGATCTCCGGCAAGGGCAAGGCCGCCACATGAGCGAGCCGTCCTCCAGCCCGTTCGACGCCGACGCGCTGGAGGCGGGGCGGGTGTTCTTCGCCCACCCCGTCACCTTCCTGATGGGGGCAGCGGCCATCGACGGCCTGCCGCCGGCGGATCTGCCGGAGGTGGCCTTCGCGGGCCGGTCCAACGTGGGCAAGTCGTCGCTGATCAACGCCGTCACAGGGCGCAACCACCTAGCGCGCGCCTCCACGGCTCCGGGGCGGACCCGCGAGATCAACTTCTTCGTGGCCGACGAGACTCTGCGACTGGTCGACCTCCCCGGCTACGGTTTCGCCAAGGTCAGCCGCGAGACCAAGAACAAGTTCCAGAACCTGGGGCGCGCCTATCTTCGCGGTCGCCCCAACCTGAAGCGCGCCTATCTGCTGATCGACAGCCGCCACGGCCTCAAGGACGTGGACCTGGAGGCCATGGAGGCGTTCGACCTCGCCGCCGTCAGCTATCAGATCGTCCTGACCAAGGCCGACAAGATGAAGCCGCGCGATGTCGCCCAGATCAGCGCCGAGACCGTGCGCAAGATCGCCAAGCGGCCCGCCGCCTTCCCGCGGGTGCTGGCCACCTCGTCGGAAAAGGGCACGGGCATCCCCGAGCTTCGCGCCGAGATCCTGGCCGCCTGCGCGCCCTAGCCCTCCCCAGCGTCACCGGGCTAACTGGCGGCCGAACCGCGAGACGTCCACGATGATTCCGACCGACAGCCGCACCGTTTTCGACGAAGAGCTGAACCTGTTCCGCGACCAGGTCCGGAAGTTCTACGACCGCGCCCTGACGCCCAACCTGGACCGCTGGGAAGCCCAGGGCATTATCGACCGGGACTTCTGGCTGGCTTGTGGCGAGGCGGGGATCCTGTGCCCCACCGTGCCGACGGAGTACGGCGGCCTGGGCCTCGACTTCCGCTACAACGTCGTGATCTCCGAAGAGCTGTTCTACGCCGGGTCCACGTCCGGCATCACCCTGCAGTCCGACATCGTCGCCGACTACATCGTCAACTACGGCTCCGAGGGGCAGAAGCGTGAGTGGCTGCCCAAGATGGTGTCGGGCGAAGCGATCACCGCCATCGCCATGACCGAGCCCGGCGCGGGCTCCGACCTGCAGGGCGTCCGCACCACAGCGCTCAAGGATGGCGACCACTACGTGGTCAACGGCTCGAAGACCTACATCACCAACGGCCAGAACGCCGACCTGGTGATCGTGGTCGCCAAGACCGATCCGAACGCCCGCTCCAAGGGCATCTCGCTGATCCTGGTCGAGGCCAACCGCGCAGGCTTCAAGCGCGGCCGGAACCTGGACAAGATCGGCCAGCATTCCGCCGACACTTCCGAGCTGTTCTTCGAGGACGTGCGTGTGCCTCTCGCCAACTGCCTGGGCGAGGAGAACAAGGGCTTCATCTACCTGATGAGCCAGCTCCCGCAGGAGCGCCTCGGCATCGCCATCTCGGCC
>JAIXTR010000216.1 GCA_027483845.1 Caulobacteraceae bacterium
AAGCGTTCCCGCATTCAACTGGGGACGCCAGGCGTCGGCCGTGGCCGCCTCGGTAAAGAGCCACGCAGGGACGTCGCGCCCCTCGAAGGCCGTCGCCGCCGACCGCTCTATGGCGGGCAGTTGGGCCAGATCGGCGAGGACGGCGCGGCGGGGCTCTATGGGTCAGGCTCCGGAGGCGATGGGAGTATCGGCCTGGCTGCCCCATTCGGCCCACGATCCGTCGTAGATCGCGACGTCGGTCAGCCCCAGGGTCGCGAACGCCAGGGCGAGCACGGCGGCGCTCACGCCGGACCCGCAGGTCGTGACGATGGGCTGGTCAAAGTAGATGCCCGCGCGTTTGAGGATCAGGCGCAAATCCGAAGGCGCCTCCAGCATCCCATCGCCATTCACGACCTCCGCCCAGGGGACGTTGCGGGCGCGGGGCATGTGGCCTGACCTGAGGCCCGCGCGTGGCTCGGGCGCCTCGCCCCGAAACCGGCCGGCCGGGCGCGCGTCGACCAGTTGCACGTTGCCGCTTTCGACAATGCCGCGAACAGCCGCCAAGTCGCGCACGAGGCTGGCGTCAAAGAGCGGCGCAACCGTTGTCGGCGTCGGAACGGTGGGCTCGGTGGAGACCGGCTTGCCGGCGGCGCGCCAGGCCTTCAGGCCGCCGTCGAGCACCGCGACGTCCGGGAACCGCATGACCCGCAGGTTCCACCAGACCCGCGGCGCCGAGAAGATGCCGTGCGCGTCGTAGACCACCACGGGCGCGTCCCGGCGCAGACCCAGCGCCCCGGCAGCCTCGGCGAACGCCTCGGGCGTCGCCAGCATGTGCGGCAGGTTGGTCGATTTGTCCGATATCTCGTCGATGTCGAAGAAGACCGCGCCGGGTATGTGGCCCTCTGCGTACGACTGCGCGCCCGTCCGCCCCGCGTCGGGCATGAACCAGGTCGCGTCCACCACCTGGACCTCGTCCAGATGGTCGGCCAGCCAGGCTGCGGAGACAAGCGGGCCTAGTCCAGCCATGGCGGCGCCGGCAGGCCCTTCTCCCGGAGGAAGGCCGGGTTGAAGATCTTGGACTGATAGCGGCTGCCCTGGTCGCACAGCACGGTCACGATGGTGTGGCCCGGCCCCAGATCCTTGGCCATGCGGATGGCGCCGGCCACGTTGACGCCGGTCGAGCCGCCCATGACCAGCCCTTCGAATTCGAGCAGGTCGTAGATGGTCAGCAGCATCTCCTCGTCCGAGATGCGATAGGCGTGATCGACCTTGAGGTCCGTCAGGTTGGCGGTGATCCGGCCTTGGCCAATGCCTTCGCTGATGGACCCGCCCTCGGACTTGAGCTCGCCCTCGGTAAAGTAGCTGTAGAGCGCCGCGCCATAGGGATCCGCGAGTCCTATCTTGACGCCGGGTTTGCGCTCGCGAAGGACCTGGGCCACCCCGGCGAGGGTGCCGCCGGATCCGACAGCGCAGATGAAGCCGTCGACCTTGCCGTCGGTCTGCTCCCAGATCTCGGGGCCTGTGCCCAGAATGTGCGCCTGGCGGTTTGCCACGTTGTCGAACTGGTTCGCCCAGATCGCGCCATTCGGCTCGCGGTCATTCAGCTCGGCGGCCAGGCGGCCGGAATATTTGATGTAGTTGTTCTCGTTCGCGTAGGGGACCGCGTCCACCTCGACGAGCTCGGCGCCGAACAGACGGATCGCGTCCTTCTTCTCCTGGCTCTGGGTGCGAGGGATGACGATGGTGCACTTGTAGCCCAGCGCCTTGCCAACCATCGCCAAGCCGATGCCGGTGTTACCCGCCGTCCCCTCGACGATGCGACCGCCGGGCTTGAGCAGTCCCTTCGCCTCGGCGTCCCGGATGATGAACAGCGCTGCGCGGTCCTTCACCGACTGGCCCGGGTTCATGAACTCGGCCTTGGCGAGGATCTCGCAGCCGGTCAGTTCGCTGGCGCGACGCAGCCGGAGCAGCGGCGTGTGGCCGATCAGGTCGAGGATGCTGTCGGAGACAGCCGGAGGCGCGACGTGCATGGTCGCCTACTTAAGCAAGCCCGGCGACCTCGAACAGGGGGGCCTCAAGCTTTGACGAGACTGAGCTGGACGACGTCGGTGCGACGGGTGCGGAAGCCGGCCTCGCAGTAGCTCAGGTAGAACTTCCACAGCTTCCGGAACCGCTCGTCGAATCCCAGGTGGGTGATCTCGTCCCACGCCGCCTCGAAGCGCCGGCCCCATTCGGCCAGGGTGTCGGCATAGCAGACGCCGAATCGCGACACCGGTCCCCAGGTCAGGCCCGCCTTGTCGGTCACCACCTTCAGACGCTCTTCCGAGGGCAGCATGCCGCCCGGGAAGATGTACTTCTGGATGAAGTCAGGCGTGCGTTTGTAATGCTCGAAGTACTCGTCACGGATCGTGATGATCTGCAGTCCCGCCTGGCCGCCGGGCTTCAGACTGTCGCGCACCTTGTCGAAATAGGTCGGCCAATAGCGCTCGCCGACCGCCTCGAACATCTCGATGGACGCCACCCGGTCGAACCGGCCCGCCACATCGCGATAGTCCACCAGCCGGATATCGGCCTTCTCATTCAGTCCCTCGCGGAACATGCGTTCCTTGGCGAACTTGAACTGCTCCTCGGAGATCGTGATCGCCGTGACCTTGGCGCCCACGTCCTTGGCCGCAAACTCGGCGAAGCCGCCCCAACCACAACCGATCTCCAGCACATGGTGGTCCGGCTCCAGCGCCATGCTCTCGCAGAGGGTGCGGTACTTGCGGTTCTGCGCGTCGGACAGGGCCTCGCCGGGGCTCGCGAACCGCGCGGCCGAATAGGTCATCGTGGGGTCGAGCCAACGCGAATAGAACGCGTTGCCCAGGTCATAGTGGGCGTGGATGTTCTTCTTCGATCCCGCGCGGCTGTTGTTCCGGCGGAAGGCGTGTTCCAGCACGTTCAGCGCCGCCATGAACGGATTGCCGAACGAGACCTTTTCGAACCGGGCGTAGTTGGACGCCAGCACTTCCAGCAGGACCGAGAGGTCTGGCGTGTCCCATTCCCCGGCCATGTAGCCTTCGCCAAAGCCGATCGTACCGTTCGAGATGGTGCGCTTGATGAAGTCGTAGTCATGGACGATCAGGCGGGCCTCGGGGCCGGGTTCCTCGCCGACCAGCCGAAGCTCGCGGCCATCGGGGAGGACGAACGTCATCACACCCCACCGCCAATTGCGGATGATCGTCTTCGCTGCAGTGCGGAACACCAGAGGCGTTCCGGAAAGGTCCGTCGCCGCCGAACCTTCGAGCATTTCCAACTCCCAGTAGCCCCGCCGAGGAATGCCGATGCGGTCAATCGCTATCGGTCGTGGCACCTATACGGTCAAGAGTTGGGTTAGGACGCGCGTCGAATGAACTTGAGGTGCGGCGCGGGGCAGGCGACACACCGGCGACCTCCGACCCACGCCAAGGAAGATCATGGCCGCCCTGACGCTCAATCGCTGGAACCTGTCCATCGGGGACGGACAGCCGCTCGTGGTGATCGCCGGCCTCAACGTGTTCGAGGATCTGGACATGGCCCTGGAGGTCGGGCGGCAGCTGAAGGCCGCCTGCGCTGACCTGGACCTGCCCTATGTGTTCAAGGCCAGCTTCGACAAGGCCAACCGCTCCTCGATCACCAGCTACCGAGGGCCAGGTCTGGTCGAGGGTCTGAAGATGCTGGCGGCCGTCAAGGCCGAGCTGAACGTGCCCATCTGCACTGACCTGCACGAGATCGAGCAGGCAGAGCCCGTCGCCGCCGTGGCCGATCTGGTCCAGATCCCCGCGTTTCTCTGTCGTCAGACGGACTTCGTGGTCGCGACCGCCCGGGCGACGGCCGCCGCGGGCGGCCTGTTGCACATCAAGAAGGGGCAGTTCCTGGCGCCCTGGGACGCCCGTGCCATCGTCGACAAGGTCCGGGAGGCGACGCCGGGCCACGACCTGACCATCCTTTGCGAACGCGGCGTCTCGTTCGGCTACAACAACCTGGTGGTCGACATGCTGGGCATCCAGCGGATGAAGGACCTGGGCGTGCCCGTCACCATCGACGCCACGCACGCCGTGCAACTGCCGGGCGCCGACCCGCGGAGCAACAGCGTGGCGACCGGCGGCCGACGCGAGGGTGTGCCGGTGATCGCCCGCGCCGCCGTCGCCGCCGGGGCGGACGGCGTCTTCCTGGAATTCCATCCACACCCCGACGCTGCCCTCTGCGACGGGCCGAGTGCGCTGCCGCTGACCGACGCAGCAGGCCTCCTCGCGCAGTTGAAGGCGATCCACGCAGCCGTGCGCGCGGCTTGACCGCCTCGCCAACGCGCCGCACACGCTAGCGCCATGGACCTGGCTGCTCTGCAGAGCCTTCTTGCCGCCCTTCCGGGCAAGCGCGTCGCCTGCGTGGGCGACCTGATGGTCGATCGGTTCGTCTATGGAACCGTCAGCCGCGTGTCGCCGGAAGCCCCCATCCCCGTCCTGGCGCGCTCGCGCGAGCTGAAGATGCTGGGCGGGGCGGGAAATGTCGCCCGCAACATCGCCGCCCTTGGCGGATCGGTCGCTCTGGTCGGGTTGATCGGCGGGGATGCGGAGGGGCATGAGGCGCTGCGCCTCGTTGGCGAGGAAGAGCCCGCCATCGAGGGGTATCTGGTCACCGACGCCGATCGGCCCACGACCCTCAAGACCCGCTTCGTGTCCAGCGGCCAGCAGCTGTTGCGCGTCGATCTCGAAGAGAGCCGCGCCGTCACGGGCGAGGTCGAGCAGCGGCTGATCCGGACCCTGAAGGACGCGGCGCGCGGCGCGGGGGTCGTCCTCATTTCGGACTATGGGAAAGGTGTCGTCACCGACGCGGTTATCGCCGCCGCCCACGACGTCGCCGCCGAGACCGGCGCAAAGGTGATCGTGGACTCGAAGGCTAGGTCCTTCGCCCGCTACGGCGACATCGACCTGGTCAAGCCCAACGCCTCCGAGCTCGGCTACGCCACCGATATGCCCACTGAGACGGACGCGGAGCTGGAGGCGGCGATCGCCCGCGCCCTGGACCTGTGGTCCGCTAAGGGGGTCCTGGTCACCCGCGCCGCGAAAGGGGTCTCCCTTGGCTTGCGGGGCCAGCCCGTGCGCCATTTCCGGACCGTGCCGCGCGAGGTCTTCGACGCCTCAGGGGCCGGCGACACCGCCCTGGCCGCCCTGGGCCTCGCCATCGCGGCGGGCGCGGAGATCGAGACCGCCATCGCCTTCGCCCAGCTGGCCTCCGGCGTCGCCGTGGGCAAGGCGGGCACCGCCACGGTCGGCCCCGACGAACTGATGGACGCTGTCCTCTCGGCCCATACCGCCCAGGTCGAGGGCAAGGTCGCGACGCCCCGCCGCATGGCGGAGGAGGTGGCGCGCTGGCGCGACCAGGGCTTGAAGGTCGGCTTCACCAACGGTTGTTTCGACATCCTGCACAAGGGTCACGTGGCCTATCTGGCGCAGGCGCGGACGTGGTGCGACCGCCTTATCGTGGGCGTGAACTCCGACGCCTCGGTGCGGGCGCTGAAAGGCGAGGGACGGCCGGTCAACGACCTCGAAAGCCGCGCCCTGGTCCTCGCGGGCCTGCGCAGCGTCGATCTGGTGGCCCCGTTCGACGAGGCGACGCCGCTCCAACTCATCGAGGTCGCGCGACCCGACGTGCTGATCAAAGGCGCCGACTATGCCGAGGATCAGGTCGTGGGCGGCGACCTCGTGAAATCATGGGGCGGCGAGGTGAAGCTGGCCGAGATCGTCGATGGCTATTCCACCTCCGCGGCCATCGCCCGGATGACCAGCAGGGAGGTCAAGCCGTGACCCGCAAGATCATCTTCGTCACCGGCGGCGCAGGCTTCATCGGCTCGAACATCGTGGCCAAGCTGGCCGAAGATCGCGATCTGGACGTCGTGGTCTGCGATCGCCTGCGCGAGGCCGAGCTCGGCAAATGGCGGAACATCGCCAAGGCTCCGATCGGCGACTTCGTGGCGCCGGAGGCCATGTTCGACTGGCTGGAGGCGCGCTGGCGCGACGTCGAGATGGTCGTCCACATGGCCGCCGTCTCGTCCACGACCGAGCCCGACGCCGACAAGATCGTCCATTCCAACTTCACGCTCAGCCGCGACCTCTTCCGCTGGTGCGCCGACCGCCAGCGTCGGCTGGTCTATGCTTCGTCCGCCGCCACCTATGGCGCGGGCGAGCACGGCTTCGACGACGACAACAGCTATGAAGCCCTGGCGGCCCTGCGCCCGCTCAACACCTACGGCTGGTCCAAGGCCATGTTCGATCTGTTCGCCGTGCGGCAAGCGGACCGGGACTACGCACCGCCGCAGTGGGTCGGCTTGAAATTCTTCAACGTGTACGGCCCCAACGAGGAGCATAAGCACGCGATGAAGTCGGTCGCCTCGCAGATCTGGCCGAAGGTACGCGAGGGGCTGTCCGTGCAGCTGTTCAAAAGCTACCGCGCCGATGTGCCGGATGGCGGGCAGGCGCGCGACTTCGTCTATGTCCGCGACGTGGCCGACGTGACCCGCTTCCTGTTCGACAATCCGCAGGTGAACGGGATCTACAACCTGGGCTCCGGCAAGGCGCGATCGTTCGAGGACATGGCGCGGCAGGTCTTCTCCGCCGCCGGCCAGCCGCCGCAGATCGAGTATACGCCGATGCCGCCTGCCATCCGCGATCGCTACCAGTACTTCACAGAGGCCCGGATGGAGCGCCTCGCGGCCGCGGGATATGATCAGCCCATGACGTCGCTGGAAGACGGGATCGGCGACTATGTCGGCCGCTTCCTCAGCCAGCCGGACCCCTATCGGTAGCCATGTCCGAGCAGCCGTCCCCACGGCGAACGCGCTGGTGGCTCGCCAGCCTGTTGAGCGCGGCGCTGGTGATCGGGCTGGGGGTGGTGGTCTTTTGGGGCGACCTGGTGTCCACCGCCCTCGATCCGAAGGTGCCGTTCCAGACTTACGATCCGCCGCCGGGCCCTGATTATTCCACCTCGGCGTCCTGGTACCTGCGCCCCAAGCTCGGCAGCGGGCTGGCCGCCGACGTATTCTTCGTCGCCCCCACGACCTACGACGGCGGTCGCAACTGGAACGCCAAGCTGAACGCGCGAAAGGCCAATCGGCAGTTCCAGGAGGTCATGGCCCCCAACTACGTCGGTCCGTTCGTGAGTATCGGGCGGGTGTTCGCGCCGCGTTACCGGCAGGCCAGCCTCTATAGCCTGACCACCCTGCGCGAGGATGCGCGGGAGGCGCGGCAGTTCGCCTATGGCGACGTCCGCGACGCCTTCCGCTGGTACATCGACCAGGACATTGGCGGGCGACCGTTCATCCTGGTGGGGGTGGAGCAGGGGGGCACGCTCGCCTCGCGCCTGCTGGCCGACGAAATCGCGCGCGACCCTCTGCTGCAGAGCCGCCTCGTGGCGGCCTATCTCATCGACACCGTGGTCCCGGCGGACACCCCGCCCATCGCGCCGTGCGTTCAGAAACAGCAGGCGGGATGCCTTGCCGCCTGGGCGGACGCCTACGACGGCGATTTCGATGCGCCCAAGCATCTGCTGGAACGCGCGTTGGTGTGGAACGAGCACGGCGAGCTTGCCAATCTGGCGCCGCGGCCGGCCCTCTGCTTCAACCCCCTTCTGGGCGCGGTGACGGACCAGCCAGCGCCGGCGCGACTACACCTGGGCGCGGCCAATGCGACCGGGCTGGAATGGGGCGCCCGCCCCGCGTTCATGGCCCGGCAGGTTTCGGCGCGCTGCGTCGATGGGGTTCTCATCGTGAGCCGGCCGAAATAGTCGTCCCTGAAGCAGGGCGGCGACTGGGCCGACCGCCGCAAGGCGCCGGGATTCAACCTGTTCTACGCAGACCTCGAAGCCGATGCGAAGGTGCGCCTGGCCGCTTGGCAGGCGCGCTGATCCGGGGCCGGGCGCGCTCAGCCGGCGTCCCGTAGCGCCAGGCCGGCTTTCCAGTCGAAGAGTTCCTGCAGCACCCGCAGCGCCTGTCCCCGCTCGGAGGTCAGCTCGGGATCGCGATGGACGATCAGGCGCGCATCGTCCCCGGCGGTGGCGATCAGGTCGCGATGGACGAAGGGATCGGCGAACACATAGTCGGGCAGCCCGCTTTGGCGGAGCCCGAGGGCGTCGCCGCCGCCGCGCAGCTCCAGATCCTTCTCGGCGATGACGAAGCCGTCGTCCGTGCGACGCAGGATATCCAGGCGCTGCTGGGCCGTGTCCGACAGGGGCGGATCGTAGAGCAGGACGCAGGCGCTTTCCCGCGACCCGCGCCCGACGCGGCCGCGCAGCTGGTGGAGCTGGGCCAGGCCGAAGCGCTCGGCCTGCTCGATGATCATGATCGTGGCGTTGGGCACGTTCACGCCGACCTCGACGACGGTCGTGGCCACCAGCACCGACAGTCGGTTGTCCGCGAAGTCGGCCATCACAGCGTCCTTCTCGGCCCCCGTCAGCTTGCCGTGGACAAGACCCACGCGGTCTCCCAGGACGGCTTTGAGGGCGAGGGCGCGCATCTCGGCGGCGGCCAGGTCGCTCAGCTCCGACTCCGAGACGAGGGGGCAGATCCAGAAGGCCTGGGCCCCACTGGCCACGGCGTCTTGCAGGCGCGCCACAATCTGATCGAGGCGACCCATCGGCACCGCACGGGTCGCGACGGGCGTGCGCCCCGGCGGCTTCTCGTCGATCCGGCTGACGTCCAGATCGCCGTACATGGTGAGCTCGAGTGTGCGGGGGATCGGCGTGGCCGACATGGCGATGAGGTGTACGGCCTGGCCCTTGGCCTGCAGACGCTGGCGCTCCGCGACCCCGAAGCGATGCTGCTCATCAATGACAACCAGCTGAAGGGCGTGGAAGGCGACCTCCTCCTGGAACAGGGCGTGGGTCCCGACAACCACCTGCGCCGCGCCCGAGGCGATCGCCGCAACCTTCTCCCGCCGCGCAGCGCCCTTGTCCCGGCCGGTGAGCAGGACGACGCCGACGCCATGGGCGGCGAGGGGCGGGGAGATCGTCTCAAAGTGCTGGCGCGCAAGGATTTCAGTCGGCGCCATCAGGGCGCTCTGCCCCCCCGCGTCGATGACATCGCCCATGGCGCACATGGCCACGACCGTCTTGCCGGACCCCACGTCGCCCTGGACGAGCCGGCTCATGCGTTCGCCCGCCTGCAGGTCGCCGCGGATGTCGGACAGGGCGCGATCCTGGGCCCCCGTGAAGGCGAAGGGCAGATCCGCGCGCAGTCGCCGCGCCAGGTCGCCCGCCGGGATCTTGGCGGCAGGTTCGCGCCGGCGCGCGGCCTTGCGCTGGGCCATGGCCAGTTGGTGGGCCAGCAACTCGTCATAGGCCAGTCGGCGGCGGTGCGGCGCCAGGGGCGAGAGGTCGGCGTCGCTGAGCGGTGCGTGGAGGCGGTCCAAGGCGTCGCGCCACGAGGGCAGCTTCTCGCGCGCGAGCCACGCGGCGTCCTGCCACTCCGGTAGCGGAGGCGTCTTCTCCAGGGCGTCGACTGCGAAGCTGCGAACCCGCCGGGCCGGCAATCCCTCCGTCGCGGGATAGACGGGTTCGATCTCGGGAATGTCGCCGGCCTTTTGGGGATCGACCATGTAGTCGGGATGCAGCATCTGCCGCCCGTACTGTGCATCCTCGACCTTGCCGGAGACCAATCGGACGGAACCGACGGGATGGCGCTGCTCCAGCTGGTCGGCAAAGCGACCGAAGAAGACCAGCGTCAGGAAGCCCGTCGTATCGGACACCCGCACCCGCCAGGGCTGAGACTTGGTGTGAGGCCGCTGGTAGGCCTCGATCACCACCTCGAACGTCATGATCTGACCGTCCAGGGCGTCGGCGAGCGTGGCGGGGGTACGATGGATCAGCGAATGGGGCTGCAGCCACAGGACATCCCGGACCAGCGGCCCGGCGACACGCTCCAGCAAAGGGGCCACGCGCGGACCCACGCCCTTGAGGGACGTGATCGGGGCGAAAAGCGGAAACAGAATCTCCGGCCGCATCCTTGAAGCATACCTGACTGGCGCGGAGGTCCGCGGCGCTCTATATCCGGCCCCTCTCGATGATCAATGACCCACCCCGGCATAAAATGCTGAAGCTCCGCGCCTGGCGCCGAGGCTTCAGGGAAGCGGACCTCATTTTGGGGCCGTTTGCGGATCAACACGTCGCGACGTTCAGCGACGAACAGCTCGACGCGTTCGAGGTCCTGCTCGAGGTTCCGGACCAGGACCTCTACGGCTGGATCCTGGAGCGCGAGCCCACGCCGCCCGAGTTCGACGGACCGCTGATGGACATGCTCAAGGCCTTCCGCGATCAGGCCCATAAGGCCATCGGCGACGGAACCGGCAGCCATGGCTGACGACGCCCGGCCGGTAGGGGCGGCCCAGATGCGACGGGTCGCCGACGATCCCGGCCGCCTGGATCTGGTCGGCGCGCCCGAAGGGTTCGACGCCCTGATCATGGCCGACGTGGTAAAGGCGCGGAAAGGCCTGTCCGTGTTCGTGGCGCGCGACGCGGGTCGGTTGTCCGCGTTCGTCGACTCCTTCGCCTTCTTCGGGCAGGGCATCGAGGTCCTGACTTTCCCCGCCTGGGACTGCCTGCCTTATGACCGGGTCGGCCCTTCGGCCGCCGTCGCCGCTCAGCGGATGGCGACGCTCTCCCGCCTTGCCGACGGTCTCGACGCCAAGCCGCGCCTTCTGGTGACCACGGTGCCCGCGCTGGTGCAGCGCGCGCCGCCGCTCGCCGCGGTGCAGGGCGCCAGCTATTCAGCGCGCGTCGGCAACGTCGTCGAGATCGCCGATCTCGAGGCCTACTTCGCCGTCAACGGCTACAGCCGCGCGTCCACCGTTTCGGAGAAGGGCGAGTTCGCCATCCGCGGCGGCGTCATCGACGTCTTCCCGCCCAGTGGCGAGGAGCCGGTCCGCCTCGACCTGTTCGGCGACACGCTGGAGAGCATCCGGGCGTTCGATCCCGAGACGCAGCGCTCGACCAAGCAGCTGAAGGACATATCGCTGCTGCCCGTCAGCGAAGCCCTGCTCGACAAGGCGGCCGTCAGCCGCTTCCGGACCGGCTACCTCGAGACCTTTGGCAATCCGAGCGACGATCCGCTCTACGCGGCGATCTCGGCGGGCGGCCGGCGCGCGGGGATGGAGCACTATCTGCCGCTCTTCTACCCCGCCCTGGCGACCCTGTTCGACTATCTCCCCGCGGGCACGGCCATCGCCCTGGACCATCTGGCGCGCGACGCGCGGGACGAGCGGCTGGCCATGGTGCGCGACGCCTACGACGCCCGGGCCAATGCGGATCGGAAGGGTCACTATCACCCCCTGGAACCCACCCGCCTCTACCTCGACGAGGCGGAGTGGGATGAGCAGCTCAAGGTCCGCGCAACACGACGCTTTTCTGCCTTTAACGAGGCTGAGGGCGAGGCCGTCATCGACATGGGCGCCCGGGCGGGGCGCAACTTCTCCGCCGAGCGCAAGCTGGACAGCGTGAACCTGTTCGAGGCCACCGTCGATCACGCCAACAAGCTGTCAGCAGGGGGCAAGCGCGTCCTGTTCGCCTCCTGGTCGGACGGGTCGTCGGACCGTCTGATGCACATGCTGGCGGACCATGGGCTGAAGAGCCTGCCGCTGGCGCCGTACTGGGACGCGGCCAAGGCGGCGAACCCCAAGAGTCCACAGCGGGTCGTGCTGCCGCTGGACGCCGGCTTCGAGACCGACAGCCTGGCGGTGATCTCGGAAACCGACATCCTGG
>JAIXTR010000458.1 GCA_027483845.1 Caulobacteraceae bacterium
CGTCGCCAATATCCGCGGCGGCGGCGAGTTCGGTCCCCGCTGGCACAACGCGGGCCTGAAGCTCAAGCGGATGGCGGTCTACGACGACTTCTTCGCAGTCTCCGAGGACCTGATCGCCCGCAAGATCACCAGCCCGAAGAAGCTGGGCATCATGGGCGGCTCCAACGGCGGCCTGCTGATGGGCGTGGCGCTCACCAAGCGGCCTGAGCTCTACAACGCCATCGTCATTCAGGTGCCGCTGTTCGACATGATCGGCTACGACCACATCGGCGCCGGCTCCTCCTGGATCGGCGAATACGGCGACCCCAAGGTGCCGGAGGAGCGGGCCATGCTGATGACCTACTCGCCCTACCAGAACCTCAAGCCCGGCCAGCCTTATCCGAAGGTGTTCATCGAGACGTCCACCAAGGACGACCGTGTCCACCCCGCCCACGCCCGCAAGGCCGCGGCGCGGATGAAGGAGTACGGCTACGACTTCCTCTACTACGAGAACATCGACGGCGGGCACGCGGCCGCCGCCAATCTGAACGAACGCGCCACGCGCCAGGCGCTGGAGTTCACCTACCTTCAGCAGCGCCTGATGGACTGATGGCCAGGCCGCCGGTCGTCAGCGCGGGCGTCCTCGCCTGGCGGCCGGCCCCTGGCGGTCCGGAGGTTCTGCTGGTTCATCCCGGCGGGCCTTATTGGGCGGGCAAGGATGCGGCCGGCTGGTCTATCCCCAAGGGCTTGGCCGAGCCGGGGGAGGATGGCTGGACCGCCGCCCGACGCGAGTTCCGCGAAGAGCTGGGCCAGGATATCGAAGGAACCCCCGAGCCCCTGACTCCTTGCGCCGCCAACGGCAAGACGGTCCACGCCTGGCTCGTGCAGGCCGACCTCGACGTCTCGACCGTCGTCAGCAACACCTTCGAGATCGAGTGGCCGCCCCGGTCCGGCCGCCGACAGAGTTTCCCGGAGGTCGACCGCGCCGCCTGGTTCGACCTCCCGACCGCCGCGCTCAAGATTCACAAGGGCCAGCGCCCGATCCTCGCCGAAGCGGCTGCCCGGTTGGCGGCGCCTCGACCTCGGCCCTAGCGACCGTCGCCGCTAGCCCGCACGTCCGCCGCCGCGCGGACCAGCTGTACGAACTCGGCCCGTTCGCCGTAGGGGTCGGCGCCGCGGGCGGTCTGGGCCAAGCTGACCACGTCGCCCCAGCCGAAGGAGTCCGACACCCGCGGGTCCTGCTTGAGCTTCTGGCCGAACCCCGCCACCGCCACCGCCCAGCGGGTGGGTTCGGGCGCGGCCGCCAGGCTCGGCGCCGCATCCGCGCGGGTGATCGGCCGTTCGATGAGCTTGGATGTCCGCCCACCCGGCGCCTTGTAGCGGATCTTCAGGAAGGCCAGTTCGCCGGTCGGGCTGGCGGCGCGGGCAGGGGCCTTGCCGTAGCGGAGCGGATCGGCCGAAGGCGTCGCGCCCACCGGCGTGATCTCGTAGAGCGCGGTGACCGACGCGCCGGCTCCGACCTCGCCCGCGTCCACCTGGTCGTTGTTGAAGTCCTCCCGCGCCAGCATCCGCGTCTCGTAGCCGATCAGCCGGTACTCGCTGACCTGGGCCGGATTGAACTCGACCTGGATCTTCACGTCGTCGGCGATCGGGAACATCGAGCGGCTGAAGTCTTCGCGGAACAGCTTCCGCGCCTCCTGCAGGCTGTCGACGTAGGCGGCGGTCCCGTTCCCGTTCTGCGCCAGCGCCTGCATCATCGTGTCGTTGTAGTTGCCGCGGCCGAAGCCGAAGACCGACAGATAGACCCCGTCCTTGCGCCGCTGCGCCACCACGTCCTTCAGCTTCGCCGGGTCGGCGACGCCCACGTTGAAGTCGCCATCGGTCACCAGGATCACCCGGTTCACCGCCTTGGGGTCGAAGTTCTGCTTGGCCAGGGCGTAGGCCAGGTTCAGGCCCTGGCCGCCGGCGGTCGAGCCACCCGACTGCAACGCGTTCAGCGCACAGCGCATCTTCAGCTTCTGGCGCCCGTCGGTGGGCGCAAGGACGGCCCCGGCCGACCCGGCGTAGGCCACCATCGCCACCCGGTCCTGCGGCCGCAGCTGGTCGATCAGCAGGCTCAGCGACCGCTGCGCCAGGGGCAGCCGATCGTCCGACGCCATCGAGCCGGAGGTGTCGATCAGGAACACCAGGTTCAGCGGCGGCTGCTCGCCCTTGGGCAGGTCGAAACCCTGGATGCCGATGTGCAGAATCTGTCGCTGGCTGGACCAGGGGGAGGGGGCCAGGGCCACATAGGAACTGAACGGCGTCGCCCGATCCTTGGGCGGGGCGTAGCCATAGTCGAAGTAGTTGATCAGCTCCTCGACCCTGACCGCGTCGGTCGGCGGTAAGGCGCCCTCGTTGAGGAAGCGTCGCACATTGGCGTAGGCGGCGGTGTCCACATCCACCGAGAAGGTCGAGACCGGATCGGTGGCGACCTGCCGGATCGGGTTGGCCGTGGCGTTCGGATAGCGCTCGGTGTCCTGCTGGATGGCGGGCCCTGCTAGACGCCGACTGGAGGTCACCACCAGCTCCTCCACCCGCGACGACACAGGCGGTACGGGCAGGGGCGGGATCGACGGCGCGCTCTTTCCGACGGGGGCTGCGATGGCGGGCGGCGGTGGCGGCGGTGGCCCGGGTGCGTAGGCGCGCGAGGGCTGGATGCCGCCGAGTAGGCGGGGTCCCGTCTGGCGCGGCGGCGTCGACGCGAACCCGAGCGCCGCGCAGGCGTCCGTGGTCGGCGCGCCATCGACGACGCGCGGTTGGGCTGCGATGGGGGTGGCGGATGTGACGGCGGTCAACCCCGCCAGGGCTGCAGCCGACAGTCTTTTCAGGGTCATCGATCATCCTCCCGCACACGCCTTGTTCCACAAGTTACGCGTGTGGATCGTGGCGGACGCAAGGCGCCGACCGGGCGCAAAGATGACGTATGTAATTTATCGAACGAAGCTGGCCCCGTTGATGTCGATCACGGCCCCGGTCATCGAGGCCGGCGCGTCCAGCGCTAGATAGGTGGCCGCGTTCGCCACCTCGGCGGGATCGGCCACCCGGCCGAGCGGAATGTCGGCTAGCAGTTTGTCGCCCCCGCGGCTGGCCAGATAGTCCTCGGCCATGCCCGTCATGGTGAAGCCGGGACAGACGGCGAAGGCCAGGATGCCCTCGGCCGCGAAGCCCCGGGCGATCGACTTGGTCATCCCGACCATCCCGGCCTTGGACGCCGCATAGTGCCAGTGCGCCGGGCTGTCCCCGCGATAGGCCGCGCGGCTGGCGATGTTGACGATCCGACCGCCGCAGCCCCGCTCGCGCCAGTGGAGGATCGCCCGCCGGCACAGGTCGGCCGAGGCTTGCAGGTTGATCTGCATCGTCCGGGCCCAGCCCGCGTGCCAGTCGTCCAGCGGCGCGTCCACCGCCACCGGCTCGAACACCCCCGCGTTGTTGATCAGCACGTCGATCCGCCCGTCCAGGCGCTGGAGCGCCGTCTCCCACAGCCGCTCTGCGCCCGCGGGGTCGGACAGGTCGGCGTCGGCGCTCCCGTGGCCCATGACGACCGCGCGGCCGTCCAGCGTCTCCAGAATGGCCGCGCCGATGCCGCGGGTGGAGCCGGTCACCAGAATGTGGGGGCGTTCGTTGGTCATACATCCGGTTAAGATGCCGGCGACGGACGTTCAAGCGCTGCGCGTCCAGTCTGGGGCATCGCCATGACCTTGTATCTCGCCGCCCTCCTGCTGGGGGTGATCGCCGGCCTGAGGGCCTTAACCCCCATCGCCGCCGTGAGCTGGGCCGCATCGCTGGGCGTGCTCAGTCTGATCGGCACGCCGCTCGCGCTCCTGGGGGCCGCGATCACACCGTGGATCGTGACCCTGATCGCCATTGGCGAGATCGTGAACGACAAGCTGCCCAACACGCCCAGCCGCAAAGTCCCGGTCCAGTTCGGCGCCCGGCTGCTGACCGGCGGGCTCGCGGGGGGCGCGGTCGGGCTCTCGATGGGCGCGCCGCTGCCTGGCGTGGTGCTGGGCGTCGCCGGGGCTCTTCTGGGCACGTTAGGCGGAGCCTGGGCGCGCGGTCGGCTGGCCGCCGCCTTTGGTCGGGATCTCCCGGCCGCCTTGGTCGAAGACCTCGTCGCTATCGCGGGCGCGGGGCTGATCGTGGCCTACCTCCTGTGAGCCGGGCCTTCGACGCCATCGTCATCGGCGGGGGGCAGGCCGGGCCAGCCCTCGCCGGACGTCTCGCCGCGGCGGGTCAGTCCGTCGCCATCGTCGAGCGCAAGTTCGTCGGCGGCACCTGCGTCAACACCGGCTGCATGCCCACCAAGACCCTGGTCGCCAGCGCGCGGGCCGCTCACGTGGCCCGCCGCGCCGCCGATTACGGCGTCGTCCTCAGCGGGCCGGTCGCCGTCGACATGCGCCGCGTCGCCGCCCGCGCCCACAAGGTCACGCTGGACGCCCGCGGCGGTCTCGAAACCTGGATCGGTGGCATGGCGGGGTGCAGCCTGATCCGCGGCCAGGCGGCCTTCGTCGGTCCGCACGAGATCGAGGTGAATGGCGAGCGGCTTACCGCACCCCGCATCTTCATCAACGTTGGCGGCCGCGCGGCCGTCCCGGATTTCCCCGGCGTCGGCGAAGTGCCGCATCTCGACAACACGACCATCCTCAATCTCGAGGTCCCGCCGCGCCACCTGGTGGTCGTTGGCGGCAGCTACATTGGCCTGGAGTTCGCCCAGATGTACCGCCGCTTCGGCGCGCAGGTGACGGTGGTCGAGAAGGGGCCCCGCCTGGTCGGCCGCGAGGACGAGGACGTGTCGGCGGCGATCCGCGAGATTTTGGACGGCGAGGGGATCTCGGTCCGCACCGACGCCGAGTGCATCCGCTTCAAGCCGCATGCGGACGGGGTCGAGGTGGGCGTCCACTGCAATTCCGGCGACCCGACGGTGGTCGGATCCCACGTCCTGCTGGCCGTCGGCCGCCGTCCCAACACCGACGATCTGGGGCTCGACGCCGCCGGGATCGCCACCAACGCCCGCGGCTACATCACCGTGGATGACCAGCTCCGCACCAGCGTCGAAGGCGTCTGGGCGCTCGGCGATTGCAACGGCAAGGGCGCCTTCACCCATACCGCCTGGAACGACTACGAGATCGTCGCCGCCAACCTTTTGGACGGCGATCCGCGCCGGGTCAGCGACCGCATCGACGCCTACGCCCTCTACATCGACCCGCCGCTGGGCCGCTGCGGCCTGACCGAGACCCAGGCCCGCGCCGCCGGCAAGACCGTCCGAATCGGAACCCGTCCCATGACCCGCGTGGGCCGCGCGACGGAACGGGGCGAGACCCAGGGCTTCATCAAGGTCGTCGTCGACGCCGACACCGACCTCCTTCTCGGCGCCGCGATCCTGGGCATCGAGGGCGACGAGGCGATCCACACCCTCCTCGACACCATGGCCGCCAAACAGCCCTACACGACCCTCCAGCGCACCATGCACATCCACCCCACGGTCTCGGAACTGATCCCGACCGTGCTGGGCGATCTGAAGTAAGGGGAAAGCTTGGAGGCCCGACCGAGAATCGAACTCGGGTGCACGGATTTGCAGTCCGCTGCGTCACCACTCCGCCATCGGGCCAACCGGAAGCGAGGCGCGGTGCTATCAGAACGACCA
>JAIXTR010000183.1 GCA_027483845.1 Caulobacteraceae bacterium
ATCATGATGTTGCTATTTTGTTCTTGACAATTCCACGGGATTTGGCGATAGTTTCGTCAGTGTTGATCACTGCGCCTGGTTCGCAAAAGCGCCGTCCGGAGGTGGATTTTCGACCCGTCGTCGGGCGTCCGAAGCTGCCCCCTGCGGCGAGGCCCGCCGGACTGCGAGAAGCCTAGAGTCGGGCGAGTGTCGGGCGCGTGGCGGGCGCTTGACGGGTGTTTGGCGTGGCCGACAGTTGGATGGTTCGGGCAGGACTTTGCCCGACGTTCCAGGGGGCCGACATGCTGGTTCAGAAACTGAGGCTGCAGAAGGGCTGGTCCCAGGAGCAGCTCGCCGTGCTGAGCGGGCTCAGCGTCCGCACCATCCAGCGCCTGGAGGGCGGGAAGCCCGCCAGCGTGGAAACCCTGAAGGCCGTCGCGTCCGTCTTCGATATCGATTTCAACCGATTGCGGGAGCCCGACATGGATCAGCCCAACACCGCGCCCCACGACCTTCGCGCCGATGAAGCCCTGGCCCTGGCCCACGTGCGCCGCCTCAAGCTCTTCTGGGTCAACCTTATGGTCTATGTGAGCGTCGCCGGCAGCCTGATCGTGGCCAACGGGCTGACCGACCCGACATACATGTGGTCGCTTTGGACGGCCGGGATCTGGGGCGTGATGGTGCTGCTCAATGCGATCCAGGTGCTCTTCAAGGTCCCGTTTCTCGATCCTGTCTGGGAGCGGCGGGAGGTCGAGCGGTTCCTGGGCAGGCCGCTATAGCCTGGAGAGCTTGAGGGCGACCGCGTTCGCAGCGGCAGCGGTTCCATGATTCCGTTCGGGGCAAGTCTTGCGTATTGGTCAGGCTCGCGCGCGTCATGCCCCCCGGGGCAAGCGCGCCGCCGGGGCGGGAGACTTGGATGGCGAAGGGAATACGGATCGCCGCTGTGCTGGGATTTGTCCTGGCGTTGAGCGACATGGGGCAACCGGCGTTCGGGGACGAGCTGATCCTCGGCTTCTGCTCCCTCGAGGAAGGTCCGGCCTCGGGGCGCGCCTGGTGTTCGCCGGAGGATCTCGCCAAGCTCTATCGACGTAAGGCCCAGGCGGAGGAGCAGAAGCGACTGGACAGTGATCCGGCCTACCGCGCGCGGCAGGAAGCCGCGCGCCGGGAGGCCGAGCGTCAGGCCGCGGAGGCGCGGCGTCGAGACGCCGCGGAACTGGCGGACACGATGAAGCGGAACGGCCTTTCGCCGCAACGCGAGGCCGAGGCCCGCCGGCTTATCGAGCTTCGGAAGGCGGCCGAAGCGGCCCGGGGTGTCCGGGTCGACTCCGTATCGCCGCCGCCGGTTACCACCGCGACAGCGGCGGCGCCTCCAAAGGCTCCCGCCCCGCCGAAGACCTGCGTGAAAGAGACGAAGACCGGCGCCTCGCGTGGGGCGTTGGCCCTGTCTCAGGCCGACGCCATGCGACAAGTGGATCAAGACCGACGCGGCCGTTGCGGGGGCTCCTCGACCATCACGCGCAAGAACTGCTGGACGCAGGATCTCAGGATGCACGTCAAGGTGCTGCCGAACGGCCGGTCGGTGAAGGACGATCTTCCGCCCGATCTGCGGTGGTTCTGCGAAGCGGAGTGGCGGTGTGATGCGCCGGTAGAGCGCTGCACATCGGGCCCGGTGGGGTCAAGCCGTCAGTAGGGGCCGGCCGCAGTGTCGCGTTAGAAGCCGGTCTGCTTGGTGGGGTCGCAGGCCAGCCGCAGGAATTCCATTGCGTATTCCGCACGCTTGGCCAGGTTTTCGTCGGGGAAGTTGAAGCGGATGTCGCCCAGTAAGATCCGCAGGTATCCGCCCCGCATTTCGATCGACTGACCCGAGCGGTAGATATTGGCGACTTTGGACCAATTCACGTCAAGGTTTGTGGAGCCCAGCGGCTCGGCAGGCGGCGGGGAGGAGGATCTGCGATCTGAGCTGTACGAGACCAGGTTAAAGGTGACGCGCGAAACGCACCGGTCGGTCGAGGCGACCGCGGTGACGCGGAGTGGGGGGACGTCGGAGGTGTAAAAGCGGAAGTCGCCGTTATCGAGGTCCCACCGCCACGACATCAGGTCCCAATCCTTGTACCAGCCGTAAACGGCGGCGATGTTGTCTTGCCGCCGGCTCATGGTGAGATTTCCCTGACCCGCCAGAATGCCCAGGAAGCTCTGTGCGCCCTCGGGCGTTTGCTCCTGTGCCCTAACGGGGCCGACCCCGGCGAGCAGCGTCGCGGCCACCAGCAGCACGGCGCCGGCGCCGGCGAACAGGTGGGCAGGCGAATTTGAGACACCGAACATCTGCATGTCGCTCCTAGAAGCCTGTCGCGCTCGAGGCGTCGCACGCCAGCCTGAGAAATTCCGCCGCATATTCAGCGCGCTTGGCGAGATCTTCGGAGGGCAGAACCAGTTTCAGATCCATCGTGCCCCAAACCAGGACGATGCTGCTGCCGTTGCGGGTGACCGAGGCGATGCGACTCCAGGGCACGCGTTGGGTTTCGTCGGTGATGTACTGGCGACCCGGCTTCAGCGCCTGGCGATCGTAGGGCATCTGAAAGTTGACCCACTTGTAGGTGAAGGTGGACGCGCAGGGGGCGTTGGTCACCTGCGTGACCCGCGACGGGCCCGTGTAGTAGGTGAGCCAGCGAATCTCATCGGGCGTCGGCTCTCGACTGGCGTCGGCGTCCATGTAGGGGAAGCTGTTCCAGTCCTCGCCGGCGCCGTAGCGGGACTCGAGGGACAGGTTGCCCTGCGCCGCGAGGATGCTGAGGAATTCCTGCGCGCCTTCCTTCGTCTGCTGGTCGGCTGCGTCGGCCGGGAGGGTAAGGCCAAGGGCGAAAAGAAGGGCGAAGAGCGGCCGTTGCATCCCGTACTCAAGCTTGGCGTTTAGAGTCCGTTGGGCGCGAAGGCCGCAGCGAACCGTCACCTTAGCGGCCATGATCGGAGGGCGAAACCTCCAGCACGTGAGCCGTTGGCGGGCGGCTGCGGTTGGCTCCGCAGCCGCCCGCAACGCGGTCAGGCCGCTTCGGTGATGACCAGGGTTTCGCGGAGTTCGCGCTTGAGGAACTTGCCGTTGGCGTTGCGCGGGATGGGCTGGTCGAGGATCCAGATGTAGCGCGGCGCCTTGTGGCGGGCGATCAGGGCGATGCAGTGGTCGCGGATCGCGTCGGCGGTCAGGGCTTCGCCCGGGCGGAGCACGATGGCGGCGGCGACCTCTTCGCCCAGACGGTCATCGGGGACGCCGAAGACGCAGCATTCGGCGATGGCCGGGTGCTGGTGGATCGTGGATTCCACCTCGGCGCAGTAGATGTTTTCGCCGCCGCGCAGGACCATGTCCTTCTTGCGGTCCACCAGATAGATGAAGCCTTCCTCGTCGAGGTAGGCGACGTCGCCGGTGTGCAGCCAGCCGTCGGTGATGGACTCGGCGGTGGCCTCGGCGCGGTTGATGTAGCCCTTGATGACCGAGGCGCCACGCACCCAGAGCTCGCCTGGTTGGCCCGGGCCGAGGATCTGGCCGTCGTCGCCGACGACCTTGGTCTCGAAGGTCGGCATGGCGCGGCCGCAGCTGGCCGGCTTGTCGACGAAGAAGTCGCCCGAGATCGAGGTGATGATGCCCGAGGTCTCGGTCATGCCGTAGCCGGTGTTGGGCCGGGCGCTGGCGACGGCCTTGTCGATCTTGTCGACCAGGTCGGGCTGGAGCTGGGCGCCGCCGCCGCCGACCGAGAGCAGGCTGGAGGTGTCGTACTTGGCGAAGTCGGGATGGGTGATCAGCTCGCGCGCCATGACCGGCACGCCGCTGGCGGAGGTGCAGCGCTCACGCTCGATCAGCTTCAGCGCCTCGCCGGCGTCCCAGCGGTACATCAGGACCATCTTGCCGCCCGCCGCGGTGGTGGCGTAGGCGCCGCAGTTGTTGGCGGTGACGTGGAAGAGCGGGGTGGTCACAAGGGTGACCGGGATCGGCGCGGCCACGTCCGGGTCGGGCGTCACGCCGGTGGCGCGCTGGGTGGCCAGCGTGCTGACCTGGCCGGCGAACATCATGTTCATGAGGTTCGAGACGCAGCTGCGGTGGGTCAGCTGGGCGCCCTTCGGGAAGCCGGTCGTGCCCGAGGTGTAGAAGATGCAGAGGTCGTCCTCGGGGTCGATGGCGACCTCGGGCAGGGCGCCGCCCTGAGCCAGGACCTCAGCCCAGGCCGTGGCGCCCGGCGGGGTTTGCGGCGTGCGCACGGCGACCAGGCGGGCGTCGCCCAGCATGCCGGGCTGTTCGTCCAGGCGGGCGATGCGCTCGGCGTCGGCGAACAGGACCTTGGGCGTGGAGTCGGTGAGGCCGTAGGCCATCTCGGGCGCGGTCCACCAGGCGTTCATGCCCACGGCGGCGACGCCGGTGCAGGCGCAGGCCCAGTAGATGAGCATCCATTCGGGATAGTTGCGCATGGCGATGGCCACCCGGTCGCCCGGGCGGACGCCCTGGGCGAAGAGCCAGTTGGCGATGGAGGCCACCTGGGCGTGGGCCTCGGCGTAGGTGATGCGGTCGTCGCCATAGACCAGGTAGTCGCGGTCGGCGAAGGCGGCGGTGGACAGCCACAGCGCGCGGACGTTGGGCGGAGCGTTCTTGAAACTGCGGATCGGGGCGCCGCGCACCTGGATGGTGGCGATCTCGAAGGGGGCGCCCGGTTGGGTGAGTTCGGCCCAGGCCTGGTTCAGTTCCGCGTAATGCATGCTCGTCCCTAAAACACTGCGCCAGCGTCTGAACGGCCGGCTGCGGAACCCACCTAACGCCTAGAGGGCGCGTTGCGCGAGGCCTTTTCGTGATCGGTGATCACTGTCGTGCGGCGGGGCGGGCTTCACCCCGCGCCGGCCGGGACATCCAACACATCCAGAGGAGCTAGACATGGTGGAGACACTGAAGGCGCCGCGGCGTGTCCAGAAGGGGCCGCGGTCGAAGACGCCGGACAAGGACGGGCAGGTGACGCATGTGCGCTACAGCCAGGCTGTGGCGCTGAGGATCTGCGAGCGGCTGGCGACGGGCGAGAGCCTGTTCCAGATGGCGAATACCGAGGGCATGCCCTGCGCCTCGACGTTCTATGCCTGGCAGCGGCGCTATCCGGAGTTCGCCGAAGCGGTGCTGCAGGCGCGGGAGGCGGGGGCGGAGTCCCTGGCCGGCAAGGCGCTGGACGTCGCGTCGAGGTCGACGCGGGAAACCGTTCAGCAGGATCGTCTCTATGTGCAGACGCTGATGAAGCACGCGGCCCTGAAGGCGCCGCGGACGTGGGGCGGCAAGGCGGATCGGGGCGCGGCGAAGGCGCCGGAGCCGCAGCGGGTGGAGGTGGTCTTCCGCATCCGTCGGTTCGAGAAGGCGATCGGTCCGGACGGGCGGGCGTTCGTCCGCGAGATCCTGCCGGAGGGCGAGGCGTGAGCAAGCGTGGGCGAATGACCCCGGCGCCGGAGGTCGAGGCGGCCGTTGCAGCCGGTCAGGTCGAGGCCAAGCCGGCGCTGCCGCTGCAGTGGCGGCCTAGGCTGTACCAGGTCGATCTGTGGGAGGCGCTGAATGGCGGCGTCAAGCGGGCCGACGTGGTGGCGCACCGGCGGTGGGGCAAGGACGAAGTGGCGCTGCATTGGGCGGCCGCAGCGGCGTGGGAGCGGCCGGGCAGCTACTGGCACCTGCTGCCGGAGGCGGCGCAGGGGCGCAAGGCGATCTGGGACTCGGTGAACCCGCACACAGGCAGGCGGCGGATCGAGGAGGCGTTTCCGCCGGTGATGAGCCCCACGTTCCACGAGGGCGAGATGCAGGTGGTGCTGGGCAACGGATCGACCTGGCAGGTGCTGGGGTCGGACAACTACAACAGCCTGGTGGGCGCCTCGACGGCGGGGGTGGTTCTGTCGGAGTGGGCGCTGGCCGATCCGGAAGCTTGGGTGCACCTGCGGCCGATCCTGCTGGAGAACGACGGCTGGGCGCTGTTCCTGTGGACGCCGCGCGGGCGAAACCATGCGGCCCGCGCGTTCGAGCACCGGCGGCTGGATCCGACCTGGTTCTGCCTGAAGAGCCCGGCGACGGAGACGGACGTGTTCACGCCCGAGCAGCTGGCGCAGGAAAAGCGCGAGCTGATCGCCGAGCTGGGAAGCGTGGAGGAAGGGGAGGCGCGGTTCGCCAGCGAGTACCTGGTGGACTTCGACGCCGCCGCGCCCGGGACCTACTACGCCACCCTGCTGGGGGAGGCGGACCGCGAGGGGCGGGTAGGACGGGTGCCCATCGACCCTTCGCTGCCGGTGGACACCGCCTGGGACCTGGGGATCGATGACTATACCGCGATCTGGTTCTTCCAGCAGGCGGGTCGCGAGGTGCGGGTGATCGATTATTTCGAGACGAGCAACGAGGGGCTGGCCGCCGTGGTGGCGCGCGCGATCGGCGGTAAGTCGTACCTGTGGGGGACGCACCACCTGCCGCACGACGTCATGGTGCGCGAACTGAGCAGCGGGCGGTCGCGGTACGAGGCCCTGCAGTCGATGGGCCTGAGCCGGATCCATGTGGGGGCGGCCGCGGACCCGGAGGACCGGGTGAATGCGGCGCGCCTGATGATCCCGATGTGCTGGTTCGACGCCGAGCGGTGCGCGGGCGGGCTGGACCGGCTGCGCAACTATCGCAAGCGCTGGAACCGGGCGACGCGCAGCTATGGCGGGCCGCTGCACGACCAGGCCAGCCACGGGGCGGACGCCTTCGGCGAGTTCGCCTTGAACCGGCGCGGCGGCGCGGCGGCGCAGGCGGCGAGGGCCCGGCCGGCGGCCGGGACCCTGTCGTGGATGGGCTGAGTTAATCGTACCTGCTCAAGGGCCATTAAGGGCTCGGCGGCAGGCTGCATTCTCGGGGAACGCGCAAGCGGCAGGAGGCCGCGGATGCCCGAGGTGGTGCGCCATCTGATCGACCTGTTGAAGGCCCGCCCGATCGAGGCGACGGCGGCGCTGATGGCCGCTATCCTGTACATGCGGCTGATGATCTCGGGACCGCGTCTCGACTAGGCTCTGCAACCTCCTGCCAAGCTCCGCATTGCTGCACCAGAGCAATCTGGAGAGATGCAAATGAGCGGCGTTGGAATCATCGGTGCGATCCTGATCGGCATCCTGGCGGGGTGGATCGCGGAACAGGTCATGGGACGCAGGCATGGGCTGCTGAC
>JAIXTR010000668.1 GCA_027483845.1 Caulobacteraceae bacterium
CGACGCCGGGCGCACCTGCACCTTGCCCTGCGCCACGCTGACCGACAGCACGCCGCCCCGGGCGCGCACGTCGAACTGGGTGCCCACCACCCGGATCACACGATCCGACGCGGCGACGGTGAAGGGCCGGGCCTTGTTGTGGGTGACGTCGAAGATCGCCTGGCCGTCGGCCAGTTCGACATGCCGCTCCGAGCGGGTGAACCGCACCGTCATCCGGGTTTCGGCGTTCAGGTCGACTACCGACCCGTCGGCCAGGGTGATCTTGCGATGCTGGCCCTTGCCGGTCGAATAGCTTTGCCCCTCGGGCTGGGCGAGCAGCCCGGGCAGGATCGCCACCGCCAGGCCGGCAGCGATCGCGCCGCCGCCCGCGCCCATCAGCCAGCGGCGGGTGGCCGAGGGGCGATGGACGGGCCGAGCCGCATCGGCGGCCAGGGCAGCGAGAACCTCGTCGGCGCAGCTTTCGAATTCGTGCCAGGTGGCCAGCGCGCGCCGATATGCGGCGGCGTTGGCGGGCGATTCCGCCAGCCACGCCTCGAAGGCCAGGCCATCGCTTTCCGTGACCTCGTCGCGCTGCAGGCGCGCAAGCCAAGCGCTGGCGTCAGCCATCACCTGCTCGTCGCTGGTCACCAACCGGGTCATCGTTCCGCCTGCACCGTCCGCGCGCACCGCGCTGGACAGGCGTTGAGACGTCGCCGGACACCCCGATCCCTAGGCCGGGCGTAAAATTTCTTGGCGATCATGACCGCAGCCTCTGCGCCAGGTTGCGGATCGCCGCCTGGATATGCTGCTCGACCATCTTCACCGACACGCCCATCGCCTGGGCGGTCTGCGCCTGGGTCAGGCCTTCCAGCTTGTTCAGCCGGAACGCCTTGCCCATCTGCGGCGGCAGGGCGGCCACGGCGTCGGCCAGCTGGCGAACCCGCTGTTTCGCCACGAGCACCTCGTCCGCCGCCGGCTCTTCGACGACATCCTCGCCCCCCAGGACCGTCCGGGTCTCCTGCCGCCAGCTCCCGTTGCGCCGCGAGGCGCGCTGATGGCTGCGCACGTGGTCCACGAGCAGATTGGCGGCCATCTTGTACAGCAGCGCGCTGGGGGCCCGGACATCCGTGTCGGGGGGCAGCGCCGCCAGCTTCAGGTACAGGTCCTGCACCAGGTCCTCGGCGGTCGCCATGCAGCGGGTCCGCGCGGCCAGGAACAGCAGCAGGCTTTCTCGCTTCTCGAAGAACGCACGGATCAGCGGGCTGTCATCCCCCGCTTTGTCCGACGGCCCAGACGGCGCCAAAGCCCGACCTCCTCTCAAGTCCTGCGCCCACGATGCAAGACCTTCTCGTCTGCGGCATGGCGAAAGAACGGGAAATAGCCAAGCTCTTTCCCACGACAGGCGTCTCCGTTTCCCAACCCGCCGCCGGGACATATGTCCGTCGGCTCTGGATGGCCGCGGGCGACGTCCGCTAGAAGCGCCCCTGCGACGCGCCCCGACCGCGTCCTTTCGGAGACACCCGCCCTGGCCAGGACCGCCCCCTCATCCGACGACGCCGATGTGATCGTGGTCGGCGCCGGGTCGGCCGGCTGCGTGCTGGCCAACCGGCTGTCGGCCGATCCCGCGCGCCGCGTCCTGCTGCTGGAGGCCGGGGGCCAGGACGACTGGATCTGGTTTCACATTCCGGTCGGCTACCTGTTCTCCATCGGCAACCCCCGCGCCGACTGGATGTTCGAGACCGACCCGATCCCCGGCCTGAACGGCCGTCGCCTGCGCTATCCGCGGGGCAAGGTGATCGGGGGCAGCTCGGCCATCAACGCCATGATCTACATGCGCGGCCAGGCCGCGGACTACGACGGCTGGCGGCAGATGGGCCTCACCGGCTGGGGCTGGGATGACGTGCTGCCGCTGTTCCTGGACCAGGAAGACCACATCGCCCCGCCGAACGAGCACCACCGCCAGGGCGGCGCCTGGCGGGTCGAACATCCGCGGATGCGCTGGCGCGTGCTGGACGCCTTCGCCGAGGCCGCCGAGATGGAGGGCGTGGCCCGCGTCGTCGATTTCAACACCGGCGACAACGCCGGCAGCGGCTACTTCCAGGTGAACCAGAAGGCGGGCCGCCGCTGGAGCGCCGCCGCCGGCTTCCTCAAGCCGATCCTGAAGCGCCCCAATCTGCGCCTGGAGACCGCCGCCCAAGTCGAGCGAATCCTGATCGAGGACGGGCGGGCCGTTGGCGTGCGGTGGAGCCGTGGCGGTGAGACGTTCGAAACCCGCGCCGCAGGCGGCGTCGTGCTCGCGGCCGGCGCCGTCGGCTCGCCGCATCTGCTGGAGCTGTCCGGCGTGGGCGACGGCGCCCGGCTCTCAGGCCTGGGGGTGGACACGGTCCGCCACCTGCCCGGCGTCGGCGAGAACCTGCAGGACCACTTGCAGATCCGGCCTGTCTACGAGGTCGCCGGCGTGCCGACCATGAACGCCCTCTACAAGTCGTGGTGGCGCAGGCCCTTGATGGCCCTGGAGTACGCTGCCTTCCGGCGCGGGCCGATGTCCATGGCGCCGTCGCAGATGGGCGCCTTCGCCCGCTCCTCACCCGACTACGCCACGCCCAACCTGCAGTTCCACATCCAGCCCTTGTCCCTGGATGCGTTCGGCGAGCCCCTGCACGCCTTCCCGGCCATCACCATCAGCGTCTGCAACCTGCGCCCCACCAGCCGGGGCGGGATCCACGCCCGCTCGCCGGACTCCCGCGCCGCGCCCGCCATCCAGCCCAATTACCTGAGCACGGTCGAGGATCAGACGGTCGCCGTGGACTCGCTGCGGCTTGTCCGGCGGATCGCCGCCCAGCCGCCGCTCCAGGCCTATGGCGCCCGCGAGCGTGCGCCCAGCGTGGCGGCGGTCACCGACGACGAGATCCTCGCCTCGGCGCGCCAGCTGGGGGCCACGATCTTCCATCCGGCCGGCACGGCGAAGATGGGCCTGGCCTCGGACCCGATGGCGGTGGTCGACGCCCGGCTGCGGGTCCACGGGGTCGGCGGTCTCTGGGTGGCCGACGCCTCGGTGATGCCGACGATCACCTCGGGCAACACCAATTCGCCCACCATGATGATCGCCGAGAAGGCCGCCCGCCTGATCGCCCAGGACAGCTAGCGGCTACCGTATTGTCCCGTAAGGGACCATCCGGCATTCCATCGTTCGCCGATTGCCACTAGTCTCTGGGTTCCTCCCCCAAAATCTAGCTGGCTAGGCCCTGACGCCATGGCGCCTCCTCAGGCCGTGCATATCATCGACGACGACGACGCCGTCCGAGACTCCATGGCCGTGATGCTGGAGACCCGCGGCTTCGACGTGGCGACCTACGCCAGCGGCCGGGCGTTCCTGGCCCAGGGCGACGTCGCCGGCTGTGTCGTCACCGATGTGCAGATGCCGGACATGGACGGGCTGCAGTTGCTGCGGGCCTTTCACGCGCGGACGCCGGACGTCCCGGTCCTGCTGGTCACCGCGCGCAGCCGCCGCGCCCTGGCCGACGACGCCGTGGCGCAAGGCGCCCGGGCCGTGATCGAGAAGCCGTTCCGACCCGACGACCTGGTGGCGATGGTGCAGGCCGCCCTGGCCGGCGGGGCCCCCGCTTAGACCTCGCCGTCCGCCTCGATCGCCATCCGGACCAGATCCGACAGGCTTTCGGCGTCCATCTTCATCATCAGGTTCGCGCGATAGGCCTCGACCGTGCGCGGACTGATGTTCAGGTCGCGGGCGATCTCCTTGTTGGAGGCGCCCTTCAACACGCC
>JAIXTR010000427.1 GCA_027483845.1 Caulobacteraceae bacterium
CATCAGGCGGTGCGCACCGTTCTCAAGCGGGACCTAAAGCTGTCCTCCAGCGTCGCCGTCTAAAGCCCCCCACGGGCTTGTAAACCGACGCTGTGAGCCGGATATGAGACCCCCACCCACGCAAAGCAAGACATAGCGGCCATGAGCGAACCGGCAGGTGCGGACCGAACGGCGATCCTGAAGGCGTTGGACGCCGTGATCGACCCGAAATCCGGACAGGGTCTGACCACCGCCGGCCTGGTGCGCGGCCTGGTCCTGCGCGGCGGTCGCGCGGCCTTCATGCTGGAGGTCGCGCCCGCCGACATCGACGCCTATCGCGCCGTCCGCGACCAGGCCGAACAGGTGCTCGCCGAGGCGGATGGCGTCGAGATCGCCCAGGTGGTGCTGACCTCGGAGCTGCAGGCGCCCAGCACATCCCAGTTCAAGGTGGCCCCGAGCCGCGGGCCCTCATCGGGCCGCGGCGGCGCCTTGCCCGAACCCCCGGCCGCCCGCCGCGCCCGTGTCGCCGAGGATCCCCAGGCCCAGCTGCACCCCATGGTCGACGCCGAGCGTCCGCGCCATGTCGTGAAAGTGATCGCCGTGGCCAGCGGGAAGGGGGGCGTCGGCAAGTCGACGGTCTCCGTGAACCTCGCCGCGGCCCTGGCCGTGCTGGGCAAGCGGGTCGGCCTGCTGGACGCCGACATCTATGGCCCCTCGGCTCCCACCATGCTGGGCGTCGATGGCGACCCGACCTTCGACGCCGAGAAGCGCCTGAACCCCATGGAGGCCTGGGGCGTGAAGGTCATGTCCATCGGCTTCATCGTCGAGCCCGGCACCGCCAACATCTGGCGCGGCCCCATGGCCTCCTCGGCCCTGCGCAGCCTGATGAACTCGAACTGGGGGACGGAGGCCGAGCCGCTGGACGTGCTGGTCATCGACCTGCCGCCCGGCACCGGCGACATTCAGCTGACCCTGGTCCAGAAGCTGAAGATGGACGGGGTGGTGATCGTCTCGACGCCGCAGGAGATCGCCCTGATCGACGCCCGTCGCGCCGCCCAGATGTTCGAGAAGACCGGCGCGCCGATCCTGGGCGTGGTGGAGAACATGGCCTGGTTCGCCGACAGCTCCGGCGCCCGCATCCCGATCTTCGGGACGGGCGGCGCGCGGACCGAGGCCGAGCGCCTGGGCGTGCCGCTGCTGGCCGAGATCCCCATCGAGGTGGCGCTGCGCGAGGCCTGCGACGCGGGCCGGCCCCTGGTGGTGTCGTCGCCCGACAGCCCCGCCGCCCAGGCCTTCCTGGCCCTGGCCCGGACCCTGGCCTAGCGCCCGGCCTGCGGCGACGCCGGCTCCTCGCCGGTCAGGCCCTCGAGCGCCGAGGCGGGGTCGTAGAGGATCTCGTGGTCGCGGATCTGCAACAGGCGCCGCACCTCGCCCGCGCGCTCGGCGGTGAGCCGATATCCGATGAGACAGACCGCCCCCAGCAGCACGAAAACGATTGGTCCGACCAAGAACGACAGCAGCAGGGCGTCGATAGCCTCCGGCGTGTTCGCCTGCCCCAGCTTCGGGTCGTAGCCCACCGCCGACAGCACGTTGAAGGTCAGAAAGATCGACCCGCCCGCCGCGATCTTCGAGGTCAGCGTGGTCATGGCGTAGAGCAGGCCGCTGCGCTCCACCCCCTGCCGCAGGCGCATCTCGTCGGCCACGTCGGCGGTCATGGCGCGGGTCAGGACGTTGAAGCCCGTGGCCATGAAGCCGGTGAAGAACAGGGTCGGGATCGAGGCCAGCACATTGCCCTTGGGCAGGAAGGCCAGGCTGACCAGCAGCAGCGAATAGGCCGTCGCTGACAGCATGACCGTGCGGTGCTTGCTGATCTTGGTGGCGACCCAGGCCAGCGCCGGCGCGCCCGCCACGCCGGAGAGGATGTAGACCGCAAGCAGGATGTTCGCCTCGCCCGAGGTGAAGCCCATCTTGTCGCGCGAATAGAAGATGTAGAGCGCCGCCATCCAGCCGGGCCCCAGCGACAGCGCCAGGTCCGCCAGCAGGATTCGGCTCATGTTCCGGTCGGTGACCAGCTCGATGTAGTCCCGCAGGCGAAAGCGCTGGCCGTGCGGTTCGGGGCTGATGGTCTCGGGTGTGCGCCAGACCACCAGGGCCACCGCGATCGGCGCCAGGGCGATGATGTACCAGACCATCGCGCGCACGCCCTGCGCCTCGGCATAGCCCATCTGTTCCATGACGATGGGGATCAGAAGCACGACGACCGCGCCCACCACGCCGACGGCCATCATCACCCCGAACAGCCGCGACCGGTCGTCATACGACTGCGCCAGGGTGGCGGCCCAGGCCTGGTGCGCCAGCATCAGGATCGAAGCGCCCAGGTACATCACCAGCAGCCAGGTGATCAGATAGCTGACGCCGACGCCGCCTTGCGCCGTCAGCAGCATGTACAGGCCCACCATCAGCAGCGGCGCGCCCAGCGCCATCCAGACCCGATAGCGGCCGAAGCGGGTGCGCGTGCGGTCCATGGCGATGCCCAGGGCGGGTTCGATGGGCACGTCGATCAGCCGCACGGTGGCAAAAGCGGCGGCCACTACCGTCAGCTCCACGCCGATGCTGGCGGCGAAATAGGCGGGCAGGTGGACCGCCACCGCGATCTGCAGCGCCTGCAGCGGCAGGGCGGTCGCCGCAAAGGTCAGGGCCAGGCCCAGGGACAGGCGCGCGGCGCGTCCGGCGAAGGCGTCGGTCAAGCAGGTCCTCCCTTGCGCCGTCGCCTCTGCCGGGCGTTTCGCGCCTTATCGATGGTCAGGTCATACGGGGCGGTTCGCCGGCGCCATGTCTTCACCGGTCAGCGACTCTAGCGCGGCGGCGGGATCGGCGGCCGCCGCGTCCAGCTCGTCCAGCTGGCGTCGGATCTCGGCATGCCGCTCGGCGGTCAGCCGGTAGCCGAAGAAGCAGGCGCCGGCGAGCATCACGAACACGATCGGGCCGATGACATAGGCGAGCTCCAGGCCCCGGATCGCCTCGGGCGTATTGGTCGCGCCCTCGGCAGCCTGGTATCCCACCGCCGCCAGCACGTTGAAGGTCAGGAAGATCGCGCCGGCGGTGGCCAGCTTCGAGGTCGCGGTGGTCATGGCGTACATCAGGCCCATCCACTCGCGGCCGCTGTCGAGGCGGATTTCATCGGCGATATCGGCGGTGATGGCGCGGATCATCACGGTGAACCCGGCGGCCATGGCGCCCACCAGGAACATGCCCGGCGCGAAGATCGCGAAGCTGCCGGCCGGCAGGAAGGGGATGGCGATCAGTCCGAGCGAATAGATGGTGGTGGTCACCATGAGCGCGCGGTGCTTGCTGAGCTTGTTGCCCAGCCAGGCGGTGAACGGCGCCCCTGCGAAGCCCGCCGCGATATAGATCATCAGCAGCAGATTGGCCGACGCCAGCGTAAAGCCGCGGCTATCCGTGAAATAGAACAGGTACATCGAGGCCATCCAGCCCGGCCCCAGGGTCACCAGCAGGTCGGCGGCGAGCAGGCGCAGGATGTTGGGGCGCGTGAGCAGCGCCCAGTAGTCCTTCAGCGCGAATGTGCTCCCATGATCCTGGGCGATCTTCTCGGGCGAGGCCACCACCACCAGCAGCGCGGTCAGGCCGGTCGAGCCAATGATGAACCAGATCATCGCCTGGACGCCCGCCGCGTCGGTCGCACCCTGCGAGGTCATCAGCACGGGGATCAGCAGCACCGCCATGGCGCCGACGACGCCCAGCCCGGTGATCGCGCCGAACACCCGCGATCGCTCCTGGTAGGTGGGCGCCAAGCGGCCGGCCCAGGCCAGGTGGGAGAGATAGACGCCCGAATAGCCGACATACATCATCAGCAGCCAGCCGAAGAGGTAGCCCTGGCCGACGCCCTGCTCTGACTTGAGCAGCATGTAGAGCGACACCATCAGCACCGGCGCGCCCAGGGCCATCCAGACGCGATACCGGCCGAAGCGGGTCTTGGTCCGGTCCATCGCCAGGCCCAGGGCCGCATCGATCGGGATGTCGACGAACCGCACCAGCGCGAAGGCGCCCCCGACGACCGCGAGGGACAGGCCGAGATGGCTGGCGAAATAGCGGGGGAGGTGGACCGTGATCGCCAGAACCAGGGCGGCGATGGGAATGCTGGCGCTGGCGAAGGTCATCACGGCGGGAAGGGAAAGGGCGCCGCTTGCTGTCGTCAGCTTGGCTTTCGTCACGAGGTCTCGCTCCACACTAAAGGCGCCCTTCAGCGGAGCGCTCTGCCGCTAGGTTACGCGCGTTCAGTTGGGCCGGCGCAAGCGGATTCCGATTTCAGATACGAAACGGGCGGCCCATGGGGCCGCCCGTCGTGACGTCTTGTAACTGGGGGGTGAGCCTTAGCCGCCTTGCAGCTTGCGGAAGAACTTGCCCGTCTGTTCGCCGCCGTTGAGGTAGGCCTTCTGGCCGGTCTCGTCGGTGATCTTGGCCCAGTTGTCGCGCACCGCCTCGACGGTCGCGCCGGGGCCGATGGCCACGCCCTCCGTCTCGACGATCCGGGCCAGGGCGAAGGCGCCCGCGCCGGCGGTCAGGATGGCGCCCGTGGGAGCTTCTTCCGAGCACAGGAACACCACGCCCGGCGTCACCAGTTCCGGCTTCAGCTGGTCCAGCACTTCCGCCGGCATGCCCAGGTTTTCGGTCATGCGGGTGGCGGCCACCGGGCTGATGGCGTTCACGTGGACGTTGTTCTTCTGGCCTTCCAGCTTCAGCGTGTTCATCAGGCCGATGAGGCCCAGCTTGGCCGCGCCGTAGTTCGACTGGCCGAAGTTGCCATAGAGGCCCGACGAGGAGGTGGTGACGACGATGCGGCCGTAGTTTTGGGCGCGCATGATCTCCCAAACCGCCTTCACCGGCTTCACGGTGCCGAACAGGTGGACGTCGACCACGACGCTGAAGTCGCCGAATTCCATCTTGGCGAAGGTCTTGTCGCGCAGGATGCCCGCATTGGCGATCAGGATGTCGATGCGGCCCCAGGCGTCCATGGCGTCCTTGACCATCCGCGCCACGCCGGCGTCGTCGGTGACCGACGAGCCGTTGGCGATGGCTTCACCGCCCAGCGCCTTGATCTCTTCCACGACCTTGTTGGCCGCGTCGGAGCCGCCGCCCGAGCCGTCCATCGAGCCGCCCAGGTCGTTGACCACGACCTTGGCGCCGCGCCGCGCCAGTTCCAGCGCATGCTGCCGGCCCAGGCCGCCGCCGGCGCCCGTCACGATCGCTACTTTGCCGTCGAAGCGGATGTCCGCCATGAGATCCCTCGTTGAACAGGTGTTCGAAATCGGCGCGCGTTGTGCGGCGCG
>JAIXTR010000157.1 GCA_027483845.1 Caulobacteraceae bacterium
ACCACCCGATCCACTGGGCGGACGTCACAACCACCTCGTTCTTCCCGGCCAAGCCGCTGGGCTGCTACGGCGACGGCGGGGCGGTGCTGAGCCGCGACGCAGGCCTGCATGACCTGCTCGTCTCCCTTCGCGTGCACGGTCAGGCGGTGAAGAGCGACCTCGACGGCCGCACCTTCGACCACGACCCCAAGTACCTGAACATGCGGGTCGGGATGAACAGCCGGATGGACACGATCCAGGCCGCCGTCCTGCTGCAGAAGCTGACCATCTTCGCCGACGAGATCGTGGCCCGGAACGCCGTCGCCGCCCGTTACGCCGCAGGGCTGGGCGATGTGGTGCGCGCGCCCTCGGTGATCGCAGGCGGGGTCTCCGTCTGGGCCCAGTATGTGATCGAGACCGACGACCGCGATGGCCTGGCCGCGCACCTGAAGACCGAAGGCGTGCCGACCGCCGTCTACTACCCCGTGCCGCTGCATGTGCAGGCGCCCTACAAGGCCTATCCCCAGCCGGGCGGCCTGCCGGTGACGGAGGCTGCGGCGGAGCGGGTGCTGGCCCTGCCGATGCACGCCTACCTGACCGAGGCCGACCAGGACCACATCATCTCGGCCATCCGCAACTACGTGAAACGGAATCGGTAGGCCGGCAGGTCAGGCCGAACGCCGGTGCCGGCGATACGCCTGATCAAGAACTGTGCAGCCCGACGATCCGGCGGCAGAGCTAACACAGTCGCCCGGTACAGCTGGTCGCACGCGTGTCACAGGTCTCAGCGAAACTAGCTTCGCCGTAGCTTGAGTGACCCGCGTCCGCCGTCATGCGCACCATCGCCATCATCGCGCGCAAAGGCGGGTCCGGGAAAAGCACCGTGACCATCAACCTCGCCCTGGCCGCCCACCTGCGCGGGCGGCGCGTGTTTGTGGCCGACACCGATGCCCAGATGTCCGCCAGCGAAGTGCTTCGCGGGCGGGAGGCGGACGGTCCACAGTTCGCAAGCACATCCGGCGCCAAGCTTTTCCCTCTCCAGATCAATGTCCAGCGCGCCGGGACCGAGCTGATGATCATCGACACCCCGGCGGTGATCGAGGAGGAACTGAGCCACGCCATCGTCGCCGCGGACGTCTGTCTGCTGGTGATCCGGCCGACCTTCCTCGACCTGGCGGCCGCCGCCCAGACCGTCGATGTGGTGCGGCGTCTGCGCAAGCCGCTGCTGGTGGTGCTCAATCAGGCCGCGCCCGCCCGGGCGGGCATCGACCCGCCGCTGGTCAAGCGGACGCTCAAGGTGCTGGAAATGCTGCGCCTGCCGGTGGTTCCGACCATTCTGCGCGCGCGGGCCGGCTATCAGTCATCCCTCGACACGGGCCGTTCCGTCGAGGAGCTGGAGTCCCAGGCCGAGGCCGCCCAGGAGGTGGCCGCCCTGTGGGACTTCGTCAGCGGCTTCGTGTTCGGTCGCCCCCAGCCCGGCGTCGCCCGCGCGGTCGCCTCGCACGCCTAGAGCTCCATCCGCAATGCCGTGACAGGGCACGGCTATCGTCCATTTTCGGATACCCGCGTGCGCTCCCCGTCGGGCCGGCGTATGGTTCGGACCGTCGTTCGCTGGAGGCATCCGCCATGCCCGATCGTGACGCTTACCCCACCCTTCCTGGCGCGCTGGCGGACAAGCCGACGCTAAGCCTCGGCGACCGGCTGCGCGGCAAACGCCTGCGCATGCCGTGGGCGATCCCGGACGCGGCGTTCCACCAATCCGTCCTCAAGGTGCGGTCGGTGATCGGCGAGGTGGTCTTCGTGTCCGATCCCGCCCTGGTGAAACATGTGCTGGTCGATCATGCGGCCGACTATCCGAAGACGGCGCTGGAAATGCAGATCTTCCAGGCGCTGTTCGGACAGGGCCTGGTCGGCATCGACGGCGACCTCTGGCGAAAGCACCGGCGCACGATGGCGTCGACGTTCGCGCCCGCCAGCGTCGCACGATACGCCGCCGACATGGCCGCGGCCTCCGCGACCTTCGCCGACGCCTGGCGCGCCCTGCCGGACGGCGCCGTGGTCGATGTGTCGGAGGCGATGAACGCCCTGACCCTGACCATCATCGCCCGGACCATGTTCTCGGAGGACGGCGCGGCGGCGGAGCCCGCGGTCGCCGCCGCCATGGCCGCGACCGACGACCTCACCAACGTCGGCCTGCTGGATGTCGTTCCAATACTGTCCCGGTGGCGCATGAACGCCCGGACCAGATTCTTCTCGGCCATCTTCGGTCCGCTGGACGCCCGGATCGCCCGCATGATGGCCGCGCGTGAGGCGACGCCCAATCCACCCGATGACCTGCTCACGCGGCTGATGGCGGCGCGTGACACCGAGACGGGCGTGGGCCTGACAGCCCAGGAAATCCGCGACGAGATCGTGACCATCTTTGTCGCCGGACACGAGACGACCGCCACGGCCATGACCTGGATCTGGTATCTGCTGGCGCGCCATCCGAACGAGGCTGCGCGGTTGCGCGCCGAGCTGGACGAGGTGCTGGGTGGGCGCACCCCTGGGCAAGACGATCTGGCGCGGCTGCCCTATGCGCGCCGCTTCGTGGACGAAGCGCTACGCATCTTTCCCCCGACGCCCGGGATCTCGACTCGCATTGCCTCGCGCGCCGACGAGATCGGTGGCGTAGCGATCCGAAAAGGGGCGTTCATCGTGATGCTGCCCTGGGTCATCAATCGCAGCCGGCTGGTCTGGGACGAGCCCGAGCGGTTCGATCCGGACCGGTTTCTTCCGGAGCGCAGCAAAGGCCGGCACCGCCTGGCCTCCATGCCGTTCGGCGCCGGGCCACGGGTCTGCATCGGACAGCAGATGGCCGTCACGGAGATCCTGCTGATAACGGCGACATTGGCGCAGCATTTCGATCTGGCCCTGGCGTCCGACGCGCCCCTCAGGCTCCACCACAATGTCACCCTGAGACCCGGAGGCGGACTGCCCATGCGCGTGAGCCGGCGCGTCGATCAGCTTACAGAGGTTGCGGCGGCGTAACCGCCCGCCGCTTGCCACGCCTGCCGCTGCGTGAGAGGACTCCGCTCAAACAAGCGTTTGAGGGAGCGTCCGATGAAGGCTGCGGTCTATTACGAGAATGGTGGGCCCGACGTCCTGAAGTACGAGGATGTGCCGGATCCGCAGTGCCACCCCAAGGGCGTGGTCATCCGGGTTGCGGCGGTTTCGATCGAGGGCGGCGACACCCTGAACCGCTGGCGCGGTCCGCTGATGACCCATCCGCACGTGGTCGGCTATCAGGCCGCCGGCGAGGTCATCGAGGTGGGCGCCGAGGTCACGACCCTGAAGGTCGGCGACCGGGTCTGCACCACCGGCGCCTTCGGCAGCCACGCCGAGCTTCGCGCGGTCCCGGCGATGACTGCCTGGAAAGTTCCCGACAACCTCAGCCTCAAGGAAGCCGCGGTCATCCCGGTGACGTTCGGCACGGCTGACGACTGCCTCTTCGAGTTCGGCCGCATGAAGGCCGGCGAGGTGGTGCTGGTCCAAGCCGGCGCGTCGGGCGTTGGTGTCGCGGCGATCCAGCTGGCGGCCAAGGCCGGCGCGTCGATGGTGCTGGCCACCGCCTCGTCGGATGAGCGTCTCGAGAAGCTGAAGCCCTACGGCCTGACGCACGGCATCAACTACAGGACCCACGACGTGGTGCAGGAGGTCATGCGCCTCACCAACAAGAAGGGCTGCGACGTGATCGTCGATTCGGTCGGCGGCCCCACCCTGCAGTCCTCGATCCTCAGCCTGGCCTACCGCGGCCGCGTCTCGATGGTCGGCCAGGCCGGCCGCGAGCCGATGACGGTCGACGTGGGCTCGATGATGGGCGGCAACCGCAGCCTGTCCGGCGTCTTCCTGGGCGCCGAGATCGCCACCGACCGCGTGCAGAAGAACATCCAGAGCCTGATCCAGCGGGTCGCCGACGGCGAACTCAAAGTGCTGATCGACAAGGAGTTTGCGCTGTCGGACGCGGCCGAGGCGCATCGCTACATCGAAAGCCGTCAGGCGGTCGGGCGGGTTCTGCTGATCCCCTAATCCGGGGACGGATCTAGCCGCGGCCGAAGATTTTCAGCCACAGACCGGCCAGGCCAAGCAGGATGAACGCCCACATCGCCAGGGACAGCAACAGTGGAACGATCACGCGCATACCCGTCCGGCCCCTCCCCAAAGGCGACTCTTGCGGCAATGATTGGCGCACAAGTCACGGGAAGACCAGTCGATTCACGCGTCAGGATCGTCGCACGCCAACGCTTGCAACTGGCAGGCGGCATTGATGGAGGCATTCACCGTGCCAAAAGCTCGTAACGGCGCCGTCCAACTGGAATTCGAGACCTTCGGCGACGACCGGCCGGAGACGGTCCTGCTGGTCAACGGCCTGGGCTCGCAGATGACGCGCTGGCCCGAGGCGTTCTGCGACAAGCTGGTGGCCCGCGGCTACCGGGTGATCCGCTACGACAACCGCGACACCGGCCTCTCCACCTGGCCCACGGAGGCCTATGTCCTCAAGGACATGGCCGCCGATGGGATGGCGGTGCTGGATGCGGCGGGCGTCGACAAGGCGCACATCGCCGGCGTGTCCATGGGCGGGATGATCGTCCAGCGCATGGCCATCGATTATCCGGACCGGGTGCTGTCCCTGACCTCGATCATGTCGGCGCCATCGGGCGATGTGGTCGCGACGCCCGAGGCCATGGCGGTGATCAGCAATCCGCCGCCCAGCCCCGAGGCCGACTACGAGGCCTTCGTCGCCCACGGCATGCGCAACGCCCGGACCATCGGCAGCCCCGG
>JAIXTR010000451.1 GCA_027483845.1 Caulobacteraceae bacterium
GTTCTTGTACTCGGGGTCGTAGAACGGCCCGCCCTTCTCGCCCAGGTTCCGGAACGAGACGAGGTGCATCGCGTGGCAGGCCGCGCAGACCTCGCGATAGACCTTGTAGCCGCGTTGCAGCTGGGCGGTGTCGAACTTGCCGAACGGTCCGTCGAAGGACCAGGCGACTTCACGTTCGACCGGCTTGGGGTGGGCGGCGAGCGCGGGGCTTCCCAGGAAGGCGAGCCCCAGCGCCGCGAGCGCGATACCTTTGCGCAGCATCTTCAGGCTCAGCCCCTCTTTTCAGGCGACGCCGCGGCGCCCACGGGCGTCGTGGCGGGATGCGACAGGACAGGTTCCGAGATCGATTCCGGCACCGGCAGCGGCGTTTCCGTGAGGCCGAGGACGGGCAGGATGATCAGGAAGTAGGCGAAGTAGTAGAGCGTGGCGACCCGGCTCAGCCAGACCATGCTGTTGATGTCGGCATCGAGCAGCATCAAGCCGCTCGGCGCGCCGATCACCGGATCGTCGGGCAGCTGACCGCCGCAGTAGCCCAGCACCAGGGCCGCGAGGACGAAGATGAAGAGATACAGCCGCGCCGTCGGACGGTAGCGCATCGAGCGCACCTTGGACGTATCCAGCCAGGGCAGGACGAACAGGGTGGCGATGGCGCCGAACATCAGCAACACGCCGCCCAGCTTGTCCGGCACCGCGCGCAGGATCGCGTAGAACGGCAGGAAGTACCATTCGGGCACGATGTGGGCGGGCGTCACCAGCGGGTTGGCCGGGATGTAGTTGTCGGCGTGGCCCAGGACGTTCGGGTTGTAGAACACGAAGCTGGCGTAGAGCAGCAGGAACACCCCGATCGCGAAGCCGTCCTTCACCGTGTAGTACGGGTGGAAGGGGACGGTGTCGTTCTCGGACTTCACGTTCACGCCGGTCGGGTTGTTGTTCCCCGGCACGTGCAGCGCCCAGATGTGCAGGATCACGAGGCCCGCGATCACGAAGGGCAGCAGATAGTGCAGCGAGAAGAAGCGGTTCAGCGTCGGATTGTCGACCGCGAACCCGCCCCACAGCCAGGTGGTGATCGGCGTGCCGATGATCGGCAGGGCGCCGAAGAGGTTGGTGATCACGACGGCGCCGTGGAAGCTCATCTGGCCCCAGGGCAGCACGTAACCGATGAAGGCCGTGGCCATCATGGCGAGGTAGATCAGGCAACCCAGGATCCAGAGAACCTCGCGCGGCGCCTTGTAGGAGCCGTAGTAGAGGCCCCGGATCATGTGGATGTAGACCGCCAGGAAGAACATCGAGGCGCCGTTGGCGTGCATGTAGCGGATCAGCCAACCGCAGTTGACGTCGCGCATGATGCGCTCGACCGACGCGAAGGCGTAGTCGACGTGCGGCACATAGTGCATGGCCAGCACGATGCCGGTGACCAGCTGGATGCCGAGCATCAGGGCCAGGATGCCGCCGAAGGTGTACCAGTAGTTCAGGTTCTTCGGGGTCGGGAAGCTGAGCGCGGTGTCATGCGCGAAGCGCACGATGGGAAGACGGGTGTCGAGCCAGCGCTCGATGCCGGTCGTCGGCTCGTAGGTCGAATGTCCGCTCATCGGGTTCAGCCCACCTTGATCTTGGTGTCGGAGAGGAAGGCGTAGTCCGGCACCAGCAGGTTCTTCGGCGCGGGACCCTTACGGATCCGGCCGGACGTGTCGTAGTGCGAGCCGTGGCAGGGGCAGAACCAGCCGCCGTAGTCGCCGCCGCCGACCGTGGGCACGCAGCCCAGGTGGGTGCAGGTGCCGACCAGGACCAGCCACTGCGCCTTGCCCGGCTTGTGACGGCTTTCGTCGGTCGCCGGATCGCGCAGGTCGCTGGCGTTGTCGTCCTTCACGGCCGCGGCGATCTGCTCGGGCGTGCGGTTCCGGACGAACAACGGCTTGCCGCGCCACTTCACGACCACCTGCTGACCGGGCTCGACCTTGCCCAGGTCGAACTCGATGGAGGCGAGCGCCAGCGTGTCGCCGGCCGGGTTCATCTGGTCGACGAGCGGCCAGATGAGTGCGCCGGCGGCGCCAACCGCGGCGGCGCCTGCGGCGATATGAATGAAGTCGCGACGGCTCGGGTCATCGCCCGAAGCGTGCGGGTCGGGAGTTGCGCCCACGACGGTGTCGGCCACCTTGAAGCTACCCTTCGAATAGAGGCCCTCACGACGCGCCGGAGGGCCTTTAAAGCTTGCGGCCCGACCCAGAGAATCTGGAGGTACCGATTCCGGGAAGCGGTCGGGGGCTGAGCACGTTAACACGGAAGGAATGCGAACCGCTTGTCCGCCCGCCCGTGATTCGTGCCCCTGCGCCCCGGCCACGCCCGATGGCGAGAGGCCTTAGAATGCGTTTGGCCCTTTTTCAACCGGACATTCCGCAAAACCTCGGCGCGGCCATCCGGCTCGCCGCCTGCCTGGGCGTCCCGCTGGATGTGATCGAGCCCTGTGGCTTCCCCTTGAGCGACGCCGCAATCCGCCGCGCGGCGATGGATTATGCGGCCATCGCCGAGGTGAAACGCCATGCCAGCTGGACCGACTTCCGCGGCGATGTAGCGCGGCCGGGGCGCCTGCTGCTGTTCACGACGCGGGCGGCGACGCCCTTCCACGAATTCGCGTTCCAGCCGGACGACACGCTGCTGTTCGGCCGCGAGAGCGCCGGGGCGCCGGATGACGTGCACGCCGCCGCGGACGCCCGATTGCTGATCCCGATCGCCCCGGGCGCCCGATCGCTGAACCTGGTGACCGCCGCGACACTGGCGCTGGGCGAGGCCTTGAGGCAGATCAACGCCTTCCCGACCGTCCAGCGAACAGACTAGCCGCCCATGTCCAGCCTGCCTCCCGAGATCCTCGCGCGCCGCGACAGCGCCAAGGAATGGTTCGAAGCCCTTCAGCAGCGCATCTGCGCGGCGCTGGAGCAGTTGGAGGACGAGGCCTCGCCCGAGCTCTACCCGGAACCCGCAGGCCGCTTCCAGTTCAAGCCGTGGACGCGGGAGACCGGCGTCGGCGGCGGGATCGGCGCCTTCTTCAAGGGCCGGCTGTTCGAGAAGGCCGCCGTGCACACGTCGGCGGCGATCGCGAAATTCTCGCCGGAGATGGCGGCGACCATGCCGGGGGCGGACAAGGACCCGTCCTATGTGTCGGCCAGCATCAGCCTGATCGTGCATCCGCGCAGCCCGCGCGTGCCGACGGTGCATATGAACACCCGCTTCCTGTCGACAGCGGAGAGCTGGTTCGGCGGCGGCGCCGACCTGACGCCGATGCTGGACGAACAGCGGAGCGAGGACGCTGACGACGCCCGGCTGTTCCACGCCGCCATGAAGGCCGCCTGCGATCCGTTCGATCCCGAATGGCACCCGAAGTACAAGGCCTGGTGCGACGAGTACTTCTACCTGCCGCACCGCAAGGA
>JAIXTR010000228.1 GCA_027483845.1 Caulobacteraceae bacterium
CGGCGGCGGCGATTTCCTCGGCGGTGTCGAGCGCGGTCGCCCAGCCAATGCCCATCGACCGCGGGTCGGGAACCGGCGTCTGGGCCCAGGAGGTCGCGTTCGACATCACCCAGGACCGACGCGACGCGGCCGGCTTCAAGAGCCAGGGCTTCGGCTTCGCGGCGGGCATGGATCTGCAGGGCGAGGCGGCGGCGCTGGGAGCGAACATCAGCTTCGTGACCACGGACGTGCGTGACCGCGGCGCGGCCGCCAACGAAAACACCTCGATGAATCTGGTCGGGGCGGGCCTGTACTGGCGGCTGGACGGCGGACCGCTGCAGGCGGCGGTTCGCGGCGGCGCCGGCTATGCCTTCTTCGATGGCGACCGGCGGCTGGAGAGCGCCAGCGTGAGCCTGCGCGCCGACTCCAAGTGGAACGCCTGGATGGTCGACGCCTATGCCGGCGCCTCCTACGAGGTGCGTCTAGGCAGCCTGTATGCCCGGCCGGAACTCTCGGTCAGCTACCTGCGTCTGGCCGAGGACGGCTACAAGGAGAAGAACGGCGGCGCTGGGTTCAACCTGATCGTCGACAAGCGCACCGGCGATCTGCTGAGCGGCGAGGCGCTGCTGGCCGTGGGCTGGCGGTTCGGCGACGAGACGTTCTTCGCGCCGGAGATCAAGGCCGGCTATCGCGCCAAGCTGGCCGGCGGCCCCTCCACCACCACCGCCCATTTCCAGGGCGGGGCCGACTTCACGTTGGATCCGGAGGACCCCTTCAAGGGCGGTGCGATCGCACGGGTCGGCTTCCGCGGCGGCGCGGCGCGGGTGCTCTACGCCGTCAACGCCGGGGCGACGATCGACGACGACTACAAGGCCTACGACGTCCGCGCGACCGTCCGCTTCCAGTTCTAGGCGGACGGACCCCATCGCCCACGTTGGGCGTTCCGCAGGTCAGCCGGCTGGCTCCCCAGGGAGCCGCCGGTTTGCCGGCGGCCTGGTTTTTGCCTAGAACGCCCGGCAGTCCGCCGATCGTCCCAACAGGACGCGGCCTCGACCGCACGTCGGTTGGTTGGGAGTTCGAGACGCGTGTCGCCAAATCCGAAGCCGAGCACCAAGGCGCGCTCGCGCCTGGCCGCTGAAGCGGCCATCGTGGCGACGGCCGGACTCTGCGCCTTCGCAGTGGCCCACGCCTCGCTGCCGACCGCCCACGCGATCTTGACCAGCCGTGGCGCGCCGACCGCCCCCGCCGCAGTGAAGGCGCCGCCCGCACCCACGGCCGAAGACGATGTGCTCATCGCCTTCGTGGAGCCGGTGCCCGGACACGCCGTGGTGTCGCCCTTTGGCCTGCGCCAGCTGCCCTGGGAAGGAAACGGGCGTCTGCACGAGGGCGTCGACATTTCCGCCGACAACGGAGTGCCCGTTATCGCCGCGGCCGACGGCGTGGTGGTGGAGGCCGGGACCAAGGGCGGCTACGGCCGGTATGTGGCCGTCCGTCACGCCGAGCGGCTGACGACCTTCTACGCCCACCTGGGCGCCATCGATCCCGCGGTGAAGCCGGGCCTGGCGGTCGCCGCCGGAACCCGGCTGGGTCGCATCGGTTCGACCGGCACGTCAACCGGCCCGCACCTCCACTTCGAGATCCGCGACGCCCAGCGTCGCCCGCTCGATCCGTCGATGTTCCTGGGCAAGGCCTTCGCCGAGGCCGGCGACCTGCCGCTCGACAAGGCCAAGCGCTATTCAGGTCGCGTGCGGATGGCCTATGTCTCGTTCATTCCCGAGAGCAAGCGCGCCCTGATGGACGCCAAGGACAAGCCGGCCACCTTCGTCGTTCGTCGAACCACCACCGATGCGCAGGACCTGGCCGAGGCGGAGCGCAATCTGCAGGGACAGATCCGCGATACCGCCAAGCGCGAGAAGATCGACGGGATGAAAGACCTGTCCATCGGCCCCGACGGCCGCCCGCGCGCGCAGCTCAGCCTCTAGCCCCTCGACGTCTGCCCCGGGCTCCCCCTATCGTCGGGCGAGGGAGTTCCCACCATGAAATACAAGCAGCTGGGCCGCACCGGCCTCTATGTGTCCGAGATCTGTCTCGGGACGATGACCTTCGGCGGCAACGAAGACGCCGGCATGTGGAAGGCCATCGGCTCCCTGCCCCAGCCGGAGGTCGACGCCATCGTCGGCAAGGCCCTGGCCGCCGGCGTGAATTTCTTCGACACGGCCGACGTCTATTCCTTCGGCGCCTCGGAAGAGCGGCTGGGTCAGGCGCTGAAGAACCTGGGCGTGGCGCGCAAGGACGTGGTGATCGCCACCAAGGTCTTTGGCCAGATGGGGCCGGGCCCGAACGACCGTGGCGCGTCGCGCGGCCACATCATGGACTCGGTCAAGGCCAGCCTCGACCGGCTGCAAACTGACCACATCGACCTGTACCAGATCCACGGCAACGACAGCGTCACGCCCGTCGAAGAGACCCTGCGCGCGCTGGACGATCTCGTGGGCCAGGGGCTGGTCCGCTATGTCGGCGTCTCAAACTGGCAGGCGTGGAAGATCGCCAAGGCGCTGGGCGTCAGCGAAGCCAAGGGCTACGCCCGCTTCGAGACGCTGCAGGCCTACTACACCATCGCCGGTCGCGACCTGGAGCGCGAGCTGGTCCCGATGCTCACCGCCGAGCAGTTGGGCCTGATGGTCTGGTCGCCGCTGGCCGGCGGTCTGCTGTCGGGCAAGTTCGGGCCGGGCTCCAACAATCCCGAGGACTCCCGCCGGACCAGCTTCGACTTCCCCCCGGTGGAACGCGACCGGGCGTGGGCCTGCGTCGAGGCCATGCGCGAGGTGGGCGAGGCCCATGGCGTGTCGGTGGCGCGGGTGGCCCTGGCCTGGCTGCTGGCCAAGCCGCACGTCATGAGCATTATCATCGGCGCCAAGACCGTCGAACAGCTGGACGACAATCTCGCCGCGGTGGGTCTGACCCTCACGGCCGAGCAGATGGCCCGACTCGACGAGGTCAGTGCGCTGCCGCCGGAGTATCCGGGCTGGATGCTGCCGCGCCAGGGCGCCGGCCGCGTGCCGCCGCCGTTCAAGCGACCGGCCTAGCCTTGCCGCGCGGATCACCTCGGGGCGAGACCGCCGATATCGGCGGCCGCCGCCTGCGCCTCGTCCGGGCGGGCCCGGCCGTCACCACGGCGCCCTTGATCGTGCTGGAACACGGGGCCTTTGGCTGCGCATCCGATTGGGCGGTGGTGCAGGAGCGACTGGCGGCCAAGGGGCTGCGCAGCCTGGCCTATGATCGCGCCGGCCTCGGCTACTCCGACGCCGGCCCAGCCCCACGCGACGGGCGCGCCATCAACGACGACCTGGAAGCCCTCCTGTCCGCCCTGGGCGAGATCGGGCCGATCCTGTTGGTGGGGCATTCCATGGGCGGCCTGATGGTCCGGCTCTTCGCGCTCGAACGCGAGCATGCGCTGACGGGCCTGGTGCTGGTCGATGCGGTGACGCCGGACGTCTTCGGCCTGCCCGGCGGCGGGGCCGCGATCCGCAGCTTTGGCCGGTTGCTGCAGGTGGTCAGCAAGGGCGCCAAGCTGGGGCTCATGGTGCCGGTGGCCATGGTCAGCGGCAATCCCATCGGCCTGACCGGCCCGGCGGGCGCGGAGAAGCGCCGCATCCACGGCTCTGCGCCGCACGCCCATGGCGCCGCGGCCGAGGTCGTCCAGTGGCCCGAGACCTCCCGCATGGCCGGGGCCATCGAACTGCCTCGCGACCTGCCCGTCGCCGTGGTCACCGCCGGGCCGCACCGGGGCCGCGGGCCGCTGAAGGCCATCCAGGAAAAGCCGGCCAAGCTGTCGCGCGCCGGCTTCATCGAACACGTCGAGGCCTCGAACCACGCCAATCTGCTGGGTCCCCGCTTCGCAGACGCCATCGTCCGCGGGGTGGAGCACGTGCTTCAGGCCGGCTCGCGCTGAATTAGGCCGGCGGCCGCACGCAGCCGGTCTCCCACCAGGCTGTCGAGGGGACCCAGGCGGACCTGGCCGCCATCGTCGACCTGAGCCGGCAGCGCGCCGCGGGCCGCGGACGGCAGTCGCCGCAACCAGGCCTGTTCGTCCGATGGGAGGCCGCGACTGAGCCCGGCCAGCCGGCGGACTTCGGGTCCCGCCTGGACCTCGAAACGGCCATCCCATACGCCGGGCGGTTGCAGGGGACTGAGGCCTCCACGCTGGGCCTCGCCGGGCTCGCGGAAGATGCGGATGGTCGTGTCGTCGGCCTCGATCCGCGCTCCGGCCAGGGTCGCCAGAAAGGGCCGCTTGTGGCGCAGCGCCGCCGCGGCGCGGGCGACACGGGCCGCGGCTGGCAGGCGCTCGCCGCCGCCCGCCGACACCATCGCCAGGGCCAGGAAGCGGTGGGCTTCGCTGGCGCTGGCGGCCTGGAACGCGGCGCGATCCAGCGCGATGACGCCAGCCGCCTCGGTGGCCTGGGCCGCGAGGGCGAGCGGCGGATCCGGATCCCGCGGCGGCGATGGGGACGGCCGCGCCAGCCGCGCGCGGCTGCGGGCATACCGGGGATCGGCGTTGGCCGGGTCGTCGATCCAGCGTTCGCCCCGCGCCGCGAGCCAGTCGCGGAGGTCGGCGCGGCGAGCCGCCAGGAGCGGTCGCAACAGGAACAGCCCGCGCCCTTCCGGCCAGACCGGCGAGGGGGACCAGGCCCTGGGGTCTGGCGTGGTGGCCCCCTCTGCCCGCATGGCAGCCGCCTCGTCCACGTCGTCGGCGGTATGGCCCAGCAGGATCACCGTCGCGCCGGCCGTCCTCGCCGCGTCAGCCAGAAGACGGTGGCGGGCAAGGCGCGCGGCGGCGGGCAGTCCCGACGTCGGTTTCGGACCGATCCAGCGCAAGGCTTGGAAGGGGCGATTGAGTCGGGCGGCGGTGTCCGCGCAAGCCGCAGTCCAGGCGGCGCTGTCAGCCTGCAGACCATGATCGACGGTCAGCACGATCAGTTGCCGTCCCACATCCCGCGCCCAGGCGTCAGCGATCAGGGTGAGGGCAAGAGAGTCCCCGCCGCCGGAGAGAGCGACGGCAAGCGGCCGGCGGCTGTCGGGTCTAAGGCGTCCGTCCAGGATCTGGCGGACCGCGGCGTCTAGGCCGCGCACTTGGCCTGGGTGCGGGTGGCGGCCGCGCGGCTGGCCACGGTGGCCGGCGCCTTGGGATAGCGGCGCGAGAACTCCGCCAGCGTCTGGCAGGCGTCGGTGGGCTTCTTCAGCGCCACCAGCGACCGGGCGAGCTCGACCACGGCGTCCGGCGCCCAGCTCGTCTGGGGCCAGCCGCGGATCGCGCCGATATAGGCCTGGGCCGCATTGGCGTGCGCGCCGCGGACGCTCAGCGTCTTGCCCAGCCAGTAGCGGGCTTCGGGCGTCTTCGCGGCGTCCGGATAGATCTCGACGTAGTTGGCGAAGGCGTTCTCGGCGCCGTCGTAGTCGCCGGCGAGCATCAGTTGGCGCGCCTGGGCGAAATCCTTCGCCGGATCGCCCGCCGGCGGCGGGGGCGGGGCGCCGCCCAGGGTGTCGGTCGGGGGCGGCGCTTCGACCGCCGCCACCTTGCCCTCGAGTGCGGCGAGCCGGTCGCTCAGGGCTTGGACCTGCGCGTTCAGGGCGGTGCTGTCGCGCTTGGCTTGGTCGGCGTCGCGGGTGACCGTTTCCAGCGAGCCGTTGAGCCCGCGAAGGGTGGTCTCAAGATCGTTCAGCTTGTCGGCCATCTCGGCCATCCGCGCATCGGTGTCCGCCGGCTGCACGACCACGGGCTTCCCCGTATCGCGCAGCTGGAAAACGATGGAGCGCAGTTCGCGGACGACCTTCTCCATCCGCTCGACCCGGCGCGCGTCGCGGGCGTCCAGCGGATCCGGCTGGTCCGCCGGCGGCAGGGGCGTCTGCGCGCCCGCCGGCGCGGCTGTCGCGAGGACGGCCAACGCCAGCAGGGTCAAGGGAAAGCGGCGTACGCGCATCGGGGTCTAGCGCGCGCCCGAGACGATCGCCGTCCGGGCGTTCCGGTTCTTCTGCCAGGACTCTTCGCCGTTCCCGGTGTCGATCGGCGACTCCTTGCCGAACGAGATGGTGGCGATCCGGCTGCTGCTGACGCCTTGGCTGACCAGGAAGTCGAGGACCGAATTGGCGCGGCGGGCGCCGAGGGCCAGGTTGTACTCGCGGGTGCCGCGTTCGTCGGCGTTGCCTTCGATGCGGACCTTCACGGCCGGGTAGCGGTTC
>JAIXTR010000069.1 GCA_027483845.1 Caulobacteraceae bacterium
ACGATCTGGCCGCGAATTTACTAAAAGCCTGAACGGCCACGAAACCGTGTCCTGAAACAATCGTTGGCGCGCCGTGATCCACGCCGCGCATGGAGACCACTCATGCTCAAAGAACGCCGTATGGCCGCCGAGCAAGTCGCGGGCGCCCTTTTCGAAGCTGAATCCGCTATCGACGCCGCCCTGTCGAAGACCGCGATGCTGGCCGGCGTGATGCCGCAACTGCGCAAGGCTGCGGGCGCTTCCGCGCTCATCGGCCAAGACGCCGTGGAACGGGCCAGCCAAGCGATCATGGCCCTCGCCGAAGCCCGTCGGGCCATCGTCGAGACCCACAAGGAACTGAGCGTCGTCCAAGGCCAGATCGGCCTCGGCGCCGTCCGGATGGCGGGCGACGAAGGCGACAAACCGCCCCCGCAAGGCGTTGAGACGACCCGAGTCCGTATGCGGTCGCTTCGCATCGCATCGTAAGCGCTGCCGACGGTTCCAACCTCAGATAGCGTCTGTCAAAGTGCGGCCCTCGGAACCACCGGGGGCCGTTATCTTGTCCGCTTACCAATTGCCGATCTGGGTCTGGCCCGTCGCGCTGATGATTGTCTGCGTACTCGCTGTCTGGCGAGGACGTGACGATGAGCGCCTAGCTGCCGCAGGACTGTTGGCGGCGTGGGCGGTTTCTATGGTCGCCTTCCGTGCGCGCAGTGAAGAGACGCAATGGCCGATACTCTTCATCGACGCCTGTCTCTTCGGCCTCTATTGTTTCATCGCGATGCGCAGCAAGCGCTACTGGCCATTGGCGCTGGCAGGTTTTGGACTGCTCATCGTCGCGACCCATCTTGCCCATGCCTTGGATGCCGGGATCAGCGGGTGGGCCTATTGGACCGCGGCGCGGATCTGGAATTATCTCTGTCTGATCATGATCGGCTACGGCGCGATGACCGCCCCCCGCCGCTACGCCGATATCGAGGCGCTAGAGGCGGAGATCGATGTGCCTGGCGCGACCCGTCGATAGATCAGCGCCTCGGCCACGTGCACCCGGCGAACGGGTCCCGACCCGTCCAGATCGGCGATGGTGCGCGCCAGCCGCAGGGTGCGCGTCCAGCCGCGGGCGGAGAGACCGCCCAGTTCCGCGGCCTTGGCCAGGAGGGCGCGCGCCGACGGGTCCAGATCGACGATGGCCTCCAGGAAATCACCCTCCGCCTGGGCGTTGAGCGGCGCGCCATCGGTTCCCCTGGCGCGCTCGGCCTGCATCTCACGGGCGGCGCGGACGCGGGCTGAGGCCTCGGCCGTCCCTTCGGCGGGCGCGGGCAGCGCCATGTCCGCGGCGGTGACGGGCGGAACCTCGACCTGCAGGTCGATGCGATCCATCAGCGGTCCGGATATGCGCGCCTGATAGTCGGTCTGGCAGCGGGGGGCCCGTCCGCAAGCGCCGCGGCCGGCGCCGCCGTGACCGCAGCGACACGGGTTCATGGCCGCCACCAGCTGGAAGCGCGCGGGATAGCGGATGTGGGCGTTGGCGCGCGCCACAACGACCTCGCCGGTCTCGATCGGCTGGCGTAGGCTGTCCAACGCCTGGGCGCCAAACTCCGGAAGCTCGTCCAGGAACAACACGCCGTTGTGGGCCAGGCTGACCTCGCCGGGCTTGGCCTTCAGGCCGCCGCCCGTCAGGGCCGCCATGCTGGCGGAGTGGTGAGGGGTGCGAAAGGGACGGTTGCGGCTGAGCTGGCCCTTGGCGATCAGTCCGGCGACCGAATGGATCATCGAGGTTTCGAGCAGTTCGGCGGGTGTCAGCGGCGGGAGCAGCCCCGGCAGGCGGGCCGCCATCATCGACTTGCCAGAACCTGGCGGTCCCACGAAGCAGAGGTTGTGGCCCCCGGCGGCGGCGATCTCCAGCGCCCGCTTGGCGTTCTCCTGGCCCTTTACCTCGCGCAGGTCGGGGACCCGCTCGCCGTCCAGCATGTCGCCGGCCTTGGGCTGGGCCAGGATCTGGGTCCCCCGGAAGTGGTTCACCAGGGCGATCAGCGACGGGGCGGCCAGCACGCGCGTCTCACCCGCCCAGGCCGCTTCCGGACCACAGGCCTCCGGGCAGATCAGGCCCAGGCCCAGGCCGCCGGCGGCCACGGCGGCGGGCAGGGCGCCTGCGACAGGCGTGATCCGGCCATCCAGAGCCAGCTCGCCCACCGCGGCCCATCCCTCCAGCGCGTCCGGCGGAATGATGCCCATGCCCGCCATGATGGCGAGGGCGATCGGGAGGTCGTAGTGGCTGCCTTCCTTCGGCAGGTCCGCCGGCGCCAGGTTGGCGATGATCCGCCGCGACGGGAGCGCCAGCCCCATGCCCTGGAAGGCGCCGCGCACCCGCTCCCGGCTTTCCGACACGGCCTTATCGCCCATGCCGACGAGGAAGAACTTTTGCTCGCCGTTGGTGAACTGAACCTGGACATCGACGGGCACCGCCTCGACACCCCGGAAGGCCAGGGTCACCACCCGCGCAGCCATACCTCAACCCCTTGTGGTTCGGCGAAAGTTATCCACAACCCAGCACGTGGCCAAGCTCAGATCAAGAACAAAAAATGAACCTAGGGGGAAAGTGAGACAGTTCCGTAACTTCCGGACGTCTCCTGAACGACACTCTAAGGTTGCGAGCGAAGCTGTTCAATACGTTGCCACATGATCTCGGTCGCATCGATTCCGGTGAATCGCTTGAGCGCCACGGCGCCGGTGGGCGAGGTCACATTGATTTCGGTGAGGTATTCGCCGATCACATCGATGCCCACGAAGATCAGGCCGCGCGCCTTCAGCTCAGGCCCGATGGCGGCGCAGATTTCGCGGTCGCGCGCGGTCAGTTCCACCGGCTGCGCCTCGCCGCCGACCGCCAGGTTCGAGCGGATCTGGCCCTTGGCGGGCACCCGGTTGATCGCGCCCACCGGTTCGCCGTCGATCAGCAGGATGCGCTTGTCGCCCTTGGTGACGGACGGCAGGAACTTCTGGACGATGACCGGCTCGCGGCCCAGCTCGGCGTGTAGCTCCAGCAGGGTGTCCAGATTGGGATCGTCGCGCAGGTGGCGGGTGACGCCTGACCCGCCGCGACCGTTGAGCGGCTTCATCACCAGGTCGCCGTGGCGCGCCCGGAAATCGAGGATCGCGTCCTTGTCCCAGGTGATCAGGGTCGGCGGCTGCAGGCCGGGGAATTTGGTGACGAACAGCTTCTCAGGCGCGTTTCGCACCTCGACCGGATTGTTGACCACCAGGGTCTTGGGATGCACGACCTCCAGGAAGAACGTCGTGTCGATGTAGTGCATGTCGAAGGGCGGATCCTGGCGCAGCAGGATGACATCGAACTCGGTCAGCTCGACGCGCCGTGGCTCGCCCAGGGTGGCGTGACCGCCCTTGACCCGCTGCACGATCACGTCGCGCCCGCGGGCGAAGACCCGACCTTCGTCCATGGCCAGGGTCTCGGTGAGGTAGACGAACAGCGAATGGCCGCGCGCCTGCGCCGTCTCCATCATGAGGAAGGTCGTATCGCCTTCGATGTTGATCCCCTCGATGGGGTCCATCTGAACAGCGACCTTCAGGGACATGTGGGCGTTCCTCAACTTGAAGCTCCGCCGACATAGGCGGTCGCAGGGATCAGCGCCAGCCGGGCTTATTTGTTTCGGATCCAGTCCCGGGGCAGGTCGGCCAGGGTCACGCCGCGCAGCACCAGCCGTGCGTCCAGCAGATCGATCACCGTATCCGCCCCCGACTGTACGACCGTGTATCCGGCGCCCAGGGCCACTTCGACCCGGTCGCCCTCGCCAGCCTTGAAGTCCAGCACGACGTCGGTCCCGGCGCCTTCGAAGATGTGGAAGATATCGCCGCCGGGACCGCCCCGAAGGATGTCGTTCTCCCGCCCGCCGGAAATCCAGTCGCGTCCCGGGCCGCCGTCCATCACATCGCGGCCGCGGCCGCCGCGCATCACGTCGTCGCCGGCGAGCCCGCTCAGGGTGTCATCGCCGGGGCGGCCCTGCATGTCGTCCGGCCGAGCGGTTCCGGTCAGGCGGTCGTTTCCGGAGCCGCCTTCGATCTTGTGGCGCTTTCCCTGGTAGAGGGCGGGCCGTTCGATCACCGCATAGCGTTTGCGATGCGCGACAACGTCGTTGATCCGCGCCTGGACGCCGGGGGAGGGCGGCGGCGCCTCGGCCATGATGTTGCGCAGCCCGTTCTCGAGGATCTCGACGGCCACGATGTCCGGGTCGAAGCGGTCGATGAGATCGCGCCGCCAGGCGCCGTCCTGATTGTGCGCCACCACGATGCGGCTGAAGTGTCCGTAGAGGAACGGGATCAGGGCGTTGGAGAACGAGTCGACTGTGATCAGCAGCACCGGCTTGCCCGCCTGTCCGGTGTCGATGACATGCAGGTCGGTCCAGTCGTGCCGCGGCCCGAGATAGGTGATGCGCAGGGTCTGCCCGGCGGCGGGGTCTTCGAACTGCGGGTGATCCACCTGGACGAAACTGGCCACGCCCAGCATCAGCGCGAGGTCGCGGGGTACGGCGGCCTCTTCGACATCGGTCAGTTGTACGAAGTCGTCCAGCGGCCGCGGCCCTTCCGTCAGACCCTGACGATTGAGGCTGTTCATGAGCGCGACATAGCCCTGGTAAGCGCCCAGCCCGGTCCAGTGGCTTTCGTAACGGTCATAGACCCGCAGGCCCCAGCGCGCAGACTGGCTGAGCCGGTCGTGGGGATAGATCACCTCACCCGCCCCGGACGCAGCCGCCAGGCGGGTGAGCGTCACCGCGGGGCGGTTGATATCGAGGCGAAACCAGGCCGGCGTCTTTTCGGGGTAGACGGCATCTTTCACGGGCGGGGTGATGACGAGATAGGCCCGCCCCTCGGCGCGCAGCGTCTCGGTCCGCCAGGCCAGCGTGCTGAGCCAGCGCCGGGCCTCTGCGTCCGGAAGCGCCGGGTCCCCGCGCGCTGCGGCGAGGTGGCGGCCATCGTCGCTGAACAGCCATCCCTCGCGGCCCACGACAACCCGGTCCGACCCGCTGACGCCCACGTGCATCCGCAGAAAGTTCAGGGTTCCGATGAGCTGCGCCCGTGGGGGGAAATGGTCGGCCACCCAGGCGTCCGTCGCCTTCCGGAAGGCCGTCAGGTCGCCAAAGCCTTCAGGAAGGGTGGGGGCCGCGGCCAGGTGTCGGTTTTCCTCAAGCGCAGGTGGTTTGAAGACATGCGGCAGGGCGAAGGCGCCGACGAGCACGAGCAGTGTCGCCCCGATCAATCGTCTCCAATGTG
>JAIXTR010000015.1 GCA_027483845.1 Caulobacteraceae bacterium
GCGACCCCCGGATCGGTGCGCGAGGCGCTGATCGCCTGGATGTGACTGTCCGTGACCGCCTTGGCGTCGAGCCCGATGCGCAGCATGCGGTAGTGGGCGTCGTCCGCGATCGGGGCCGACGATCCGATGCCGTAGACCTCGATACGTCGGGCGGCGCGCAGGGTGTCGACCGCCTGAGACAGGGCGGCGGGGTCCAGGACCGACAGCGTGTCCTGCAGCGCCTGGATGCCGGAGTGGAAGATCTTGCGGCAGACAATGTTCGCGTCGTCGCCGATCTCCAGGTCCTCGTGGATGAACTGGACGGGGCGGACGATGGCCTGGGCTAGGCTTAGCTTCAGCTGTTGAAATCCGGACAGACCGAGGCGCTGGCAGAAGTTCACGACGCTGCCTTCCGAAGCCTGCGTGGCCTCGGACAGCTCGGTGACCGACATCTTCAAGACGTCTTCGGGCCGCTCCAGCACATAGTCGGCGATCCGGCGCGCGCCCGGCGCCAGCGTGTCCAGCAAAGCCCGTATCCGCGCCAGCGCATTGTCCACCGGCGCATGGTCCGAGGATCGCGCGCGCGGACTGAGCTTCGTCGAGGCGGGGGTGTCCGACATGCATTCCTCACAGGCTCGAAGTCTCGTGATGCCATTGGCGCCTGTGGGGGTCCAGCGCGTGGCCGCCGCCCGCCACCGATTCGCCGGACGGACCGGTCCAGCCCTAGCAGCCGCGTCTGACAGAATTGGAACGGGGCGTAGGTCGCGTTCACGCGCTGGGCGCAGGCGCTCGACGGCTCCGTCAGCCGTCCGTCTCGCGCACCACGGTGACCGCCGGGTACCAGGGGCTGTCCGTCCGATCGTGTAGCCAACGCCAATCCGCACTGCTGCGTGGCAGCAGGATCCGCGTGGGCGTGCCCAGGGTGGCGGCGAGATGCGCGATCGGCGTGCTGACGCTGACGACCTCGGCCAGGCTTGCCAGAACCTGGGCCGCGCCCAGCATGTCCGAGCCCGCAAGCGCGGCGTCGAGGTCCATGGTTCCCGGCTGGGCCAGCAGGGGGCCGGTGATCGTGCCCAGCGTATTCCGGCCGGCGGTCAGCACACCGATACCGTCGACGGGCTCTGCGCGCGGCAGCGGCAGCGGCGGCGCCGGGGGCGGGATGGTCTCGAGAGTCGTTTCGAACAGGCCTGGAAGGGATCCGACCATCACCCAGGCATCCCGCATGGGCAGCCTGAGGGCGCCAGCCAGCGGGATCACCTCGTCCACCAGGGGCGCCATGAGCGTGGCGATCGCCGGCGGGCAGACCAACGAGACGAAGATGCCGCGCGCGCGCAGCAGCGGCAGGTACCGTGAGAACAGGACCAGGTCTCCGAGATCCTTTTCCGGCCAGACAAGCAGCGAGGTGACCGATTGCCCCTCCCAGCGCCCGTACGGCAGGCGCGAGATCAGCGGCCAATGCGGGCTGGTGGGGATCCTATGGTCGTAGTGCGGCCAAGCCTCGAGATACGCACCCCGGCGCAGCAGGACCCCTGCCAAGCGCTGGTTCCATAGCGGATCGTCAGGCGCGACCTGGAGCGCGCTGCGGCTCAGCGCCTCCACATCGTCGAACCGGTCCTGGTCTTGGAGGAGCGCGAAGAGATTGTTGCGGGCCGCCCAGGCGTCAGCCGGATCGTCGTCGGCGATGATGGCGCGATAGTGCCTCTCGGCCTCGGCGAGGCGTCCCTGCGTGTGCAGGGTAAAGGCGACATCGAGAGGGTTCGGCTGCGGAACTGCGAACAGCACAGTTTCGTCCCGATAAAGCGTGTGGTGCTCAAGGTAGAACTTGTACCTGAGCTTTAGGCCGTCGATGTAGCGGGGGATCGTTGTGAAATGCTCGGGTCGGTGGTGTAGACAGATGGCCAGCCTGGGCCGATGGCTGCGGATCGCGCCCTCGGCGCCTTTTAGCGCCTCCAACTCGGCGCCGCCGACATCGACCTTGATGAAATCCACGCGGTTCAGACCGAGCGCCTGGAGGCCTTGGTCGATCGTGATGCTCGAGGCTATTCCATCTGCCTTGCCGAAGCGGCGCGGATCCTCGCTTACCCGGCTTCTCGGCCCCCAATCAACATAGTGCAGCTCTGCGCCGCTCGAACTCCAGACCGGAAATCCGCCGACCCGAATACGGTTCGCCAGCTGCGGGTTAAGCGCTACGTTTCGCTCGAGGACCGCGAGGTTGTCGGGAATGAATTCGAATGCGACGCTGACGCCCGATGGGCCGGTCTCGTGGGCGAACGCAAGGGTCGTTTCTCCCCAGCCAGCACCCGCATCGACAACCACGTCGCCGGCTTCTACCTGACAGCGAACATCGCCTTGGCGGTATGCATACTTTCTCTGACAAAGTAGCCGGGCGATGCTCACGCCGGTGCTGTGCAGCCGCATGTCGTAGCCAAGCGATGCGGCGTCGAACAGGGGTAGGGTTCTATCCTCGAACCGAACCGGCATTGCCGAGGCGGAGGTCGCGTAGCGATCGACGTCCCTAAGCGTCGCCCAGTAGGCCGGCGTGTTGCGGGGCAACTTCACCTTGCGATGGCCCAGCACGCCGTGCGCGATCAGCTTGACGAGGAGGTCGCGTGATGGAGCGTCGGCCAAACGAGAATACAGATATTCGCCCCGCTGTAGCTGAGCCTCGAAACGGTTGGCGAAAAAGGCCTCGGGCGACAGGCCATACTCCAGCGCGATGCGTAACCGTGCAAAGCCATCGCGAAGTACGCGAGCTGTGTTCCAGGGTCTCGACTTGGCGTCCGAAATCCAGTCGCGAAGGAGGCCGGGTTCCACCGGTGGCTCGCGGCCCAGGGCCGGATCGAAGTTGTTTTGGTGTACGGCAAACCGCGCGCTGCTGAGCTGCGCGAGAACCTCGGTGCGATAAGACGCCATGGGCGTTTTGGGGCTCTCTAAAGAATAAACCGCAGCTCAGGTGCGTAGGTCCGAACTTTTCATATCCGGCGCGGCGGGCAAGCGGTTTTCGGTTTGCCGCGTTTAGGCCGATGTAGGGCCACCGCTAGGTGTCCTTTGAGGCCTGATCGGTCGGATTGACCGCGGCAAGCTGCGACTTGTATCTGCGAAGCACAGGCGTTGGTTCGCGTCTGCTGCAGATCACACCGAAACGGCGCGAAGCGGCGTCCCGACATTCGTGACCGCAGACAAATCTCGTGACCGAAGATGAGGATGCCCATGCCCCCCTCTGACCCACATGTCGCGCGTTCACGGCCCAAAGTCAGCATCATGCTGACTACCTACAATCACGATCCGTTCATCGCCCAGTCTATCGAAGGTATATTGGCGCAGGAAACTGAATATACCTACGAGATAGACGTTATCGAGGATTGCTCAACAGATCGAACTCAAGAAATTCTTCTAAAATACAAGGAATTGTATCCAGAGAAAATAAACCTTTACCTCAACAAGAAGAATGTTGGAACTCTTTCAACTCGACAGCAGAAGTTTTTTCACAAGGGTTTTCGAGTTCTCAAGGGTGAATACATTGCGATCTTGGAGGGCGATGACTATTGGAGTTGTCCGAACAAGCTCCAAAAGCAGGTGGCGTTTCTGGATGCGAATCCGGAATATATGGCCTGCGCGCATAATACGGTGAAGATCTACGACGATGGAAGTCAAGAACCTCATAGATTTTTGTACTGGGAAGGTATGAAATCAACGCATACGGTTAGCGATTTCGCTGAAATGACGTCGTTCTTTCATACATCTTCCGTTCTGTATCGAAATGTTATGAACGGGATTCCCCCACTATCTTTTAAGAGCAAATGGTCCTGCGATATATTTAACACTCTCGCGCACGCCCAGTATGGTCCCCTGCGCTATTTTGATGAAGACATGTCGGTGTATCGGATGCGCAAAGGTGGAAGTTTCTCGAATATTCCGCCAAAGAACGGGAGAAATTTTAACATTGAAGGATTGCGAAGATACAATCGATGGCTCCGATATCGGTATCTGAAGGAATTTTCCTTCACGATTTACAGGCTGTGCGTTACCCTGATCCGCGATTCTGAGGCAGGTCGACTTTCGCCACTGGCTCAACTCGAGCGAATAAAGTACGATTCCATCGCCACCCTCTATGGGTGGATATATGACCTACTTGATGGACGCCCGGAATTGGATCCGGCTGTGTTTCTCTACAAACAGGCCCGCAAACCAAGCCAACCCCGAATTGAACGGGTCACCGCTTTTCTTTCCTGAGGTTATCGTCTTCTGTCTGCACGCCCGCGTTGGGCCCAATTGGCTGGATTTGGGTGATCCCGCCATACAGCCGATGATCGCTCAACGGCTGCAGCAGGCGGGGTATTCGGCCATTCGCTGGGACGACCTCATCGCGATGTAGGCTCGCCACCGCGTCCGTCGACGAGCGTTCGATTGAGCCAGAGCGCCACCAGGGTCATCACGGCTCCCGACAGCAGATAGACGCCAGACGCCACGAGGCCGAACTTGGCCGATAGCAGGAGGGCGACCAGAGGGGCGAAGCCCGCGCCGAACAGCCAGGCCAGATCCGAGGTGAGGGCGGAGCTGGTGTAGCGGTTGGTCAGCGAGAAGCTGGCGGCGACGGTCCCGGAGGCCTGGCCGAAGGCGAGGCCCAGGAGGGCGAATCCGGAGACCATGAAGGCCAGCTCGCCCGCGGGCCCCCCGTTCAGAAATTGGGGCGCGAAGCCGCTGAAGGCGGCGATCCCGGCGGCGCTGGCGGCCAGCACGGCGCGCCGTCCGTAGCGATCGGCCAGGAGCCCGGACGCCAGGATGGCCAGGATCCCGACCGCGGCGCCCGCGATCTCGATCAACAGGAAGCGGGCCGGGGTCTCGCGGGTGAACAGGAACACCCAGGACAACGGGAAGACGGTGACCATGTGGAACATGGCGAAAGCGGCGAGGGGGGCGAAGGCGCCGATGGCGATCTTCCAGCGCTCTTCGCGGATGGCCTTGAAGACGGGGGTCGGCTGGAGCTCCCGCGCCTCGAACTGGCGCTGGAAGGTGGGCGTGACCACGATGCGCAGCCGGGCGAACAGCGCCACGACGTTGATGGCGAAGGCCACGAAGAAGGGATAGCGCCAGCCCCAGTCGAGGAAGTCCTCGGCCGAGAGCACGTTCAGGAAGTAGGCGAAGAGCGCGCTTGCGACCATCAGGCCGATCGGTGCGCC
>JAIXTR010000402.1 GCA_027483845.1 Caulobacteraceae bacterium
CAGGGCCTGCGCTTCGCCATTCGCGAAGGCGGCCGCACGGTGGGTTCGGGCGTCGTGTCGAAGATCATCAAGTAGGCCACACGCCGACCTGAGACACATCAAGGGCCGCCGAGGGCAACATCGGCGGCCTTTTCGTTTTTCGCCCGGTCCATGACAGCAGAGTCATGACCCCGAATTAAGCTGCTCTCGCTGGGAACGCCGCCTAGCTTCCCGGTCGAGGTTTTGAACTTGGGAGACGATGATGCGCCTTCGGACCATTCTTCTTGCGGCCATTGCCGTAGCGTCAGCCGGCGCCGCGCAGGCGGCGACGATCGAGGTGAAGGATGCGGTCGCCCGGATCACCGTGGTCCCTGAGGACCGCAAGGATGTGCGCGTGGAGGTGGTCGCCCCCAACGCCAAGCTGCCGGTCGGCATTCGCGTCGTCGGCGACCGCACGGTCCTCGACGGCGGCCTGAACCGCAAGATCCGGAACTGCCGGGGCTCTGGCGAGCGCGCCATGGTCGACGTCCGCGACGTTGGCGTCGTCTCCTTCGCCGAGATGCCCCAGGTGGTCATCCATACGCCGCGAGATGTGCGGATCGACGCCGGCGGCGCCATCTTCGGCGCCATCGGCCGCTCCGGTAGCCTCGAACTGGGCAACTCCGGCTGCGGCGACTGGACAGTGGCCAATGTGGACGGGGAGGCGAAGATCAGCCAAGCCGGCTCAGGCGACACCCGGATGGGGTCCTCGGGCGGGCTGAAGATCCGGGTGGCCGGTTCGGGCGATGTCGCAAGCGGCGACGTTCGGGGCGGCCTTGACGTGAGCATCGCCGGCTCGGGCTCTGCGCATGTGAAGTCGGTGGATGGCCCTCTTAACGTCTCCGTGGCGGGATCGGGGGATGTCGAGATCAATGGCGGCCGCGCCTCGGCAATGAAGGTGTCCATCGCCGGCTCCGGCGACGTCGATTTCGCGGGCCCCGTGGACAGCCTGGCCGCACGCATCGCCGGCTCGGGGGACGTCCGAGTCGCGGCCGTCAGAGGCCAGGTGTCGAAGACGGTGATGGGCTCCGGGAGCGTGCGCATCGGCAATTGAGGGGAACGCGGCTCGCCGTCGCGCTTTTAAGCCGGCTCGGGTCCAAACCCGGCCGGCGGCCCTTGACGGAACCGAGTCGCATCGGTATTACCCCGCCTCCTGTTGGACCGGCTGTGCATCCCCAAGCGATTGGAGATGCAGACGCGGGCCGCGGAACGGCTCGAGACAGTGCTTTAATCGGCGTTTCGGGAGTAGGCCCTCGCGGGTTCGCGCGGGCCTAAATCGTTTGTGCGGACTTTCGCGTACGACCTCTCATCTGAGAGATCGGGCTGGTCTTTGAAATGGTCGAGATCACGCGGACGCCCGCCGTCTGTAGGGAAACGTAAGAGCGATATGGCTCAAAACATTCGCATCAGGCTTAAAGCCTTCGATCACCGCGTGCTGGACCATTCCACCCGCGAGATCGTGAACACGGCCAAGAGGACCGGAGCCGCTGTGCGCGGACCGATCCCGCTGCCGACGCGCATCGAAAAATTCACCGTCAACCGTTCGCCGCACATCGACAAGAAGTCGCGCGAACAGTTCGAAATCCGCACGCATAAGCGCGTGCTCGATATCGTCGACCCCACCCCGCAGACCGTGGACGCGCTGATGAAGCTCGACCTGTCCGCCGGCGTGGACGTCGAGATCAAGCTCTAAGGGGATTGATCCGATGCGTACCGGCGTAATCGCCAAGAAACTCGGTATGGCCCGCTTCTTCGATGAAGCTGGCGCTCACGTACCGGTGACCGTGCTCAGCCTCGAGGGCTGCCAGGTCGTCGCTCAGCGCACGAAGGACAAGGACGGCTACGTCGCCCTTCAACTCGGCGCCGGCTCCAAGAAGCCGAAAAACACCTCCAAGGCCATGCGTGGCCACTTCGCCAAGGGTGAAGTCGAGCCGAAGCACAAGCTGGTCGAGTTCCGGGTGTCGGAAGACAACCTGATCGACGTGGGCGCGGAAATCACCGCTGACCACTTCCTTCCGGGCCAGAAGATCGACGTCACCGCGACGACGGTCGGTAAGGGCTTCGCCGGGGCCATGAAGCGCTGGAACTTCGGCGGGTTGCGCGCAACCCACGGGGTCTCGGTCTCGCACCGCTCGCACGGTTCGACCGGTCAGCGTCAGGATCCGGGCCGTACCTTCAAGGGCAAGAAGATGGCTGGCCACCTGGGCCAGGAAACCGTCACCACCCTCAACGTCACCGTCTGGCGTGTCGACGTCGAGCGCGGCCTCATCCTGGTGAAGGGCGCTGTCCCCGGCACCGAAGGCACGTACGTGAAGGTCCGCGACGCGGTGAAGTCGGCGCTGCCGGCTGACGCCCCGAAGCCGGGCGCCTTCAAGTCCGCTGGCCAACCGGCGCAAGCCGCGGCCGTCGCCGAGGAACCCGCGGTGACCGAAGCGCCGGCGCAAGACGCCGCCGCGACCGAAGCTGGGGATCAAGCGTAATGAAACTCGACGTCATCAAATTGGACGGCGGGAAGGGCGGCTCGATCGAGCTTCCCGACGATATCTTCGGCATCGAAGAGATCCGCGCCGACATCCTGCAGCGTTGCGTCACCTGGCAGCTCGCCAAGCGCCGCTCGGGCAACCACAAGGTCCAGGTCCGGAACGAAGTCTCCCGGACCTCGAAGAAGATGTACAAGCAAAAGGGCACCGGCGGCGCCCGTCACGGCTCGCGCCGGGCGGCCCAGTTCGTCGGCGGCGCCCGGGCCCACGGTCCGGTCGTTCGCAGCCACGCCTTCGACTTGCCCAAGAAGGTCCGCGCCCTGGCCCTGCGCCACGCGCTGTCCTCCAAGGCGAAGGCCGGCTCGCTCGTCATCGTCGACAACGTGACCCTGACCGACCCCAAGACGGCCGCTCTGCGCGACCAGCTGGGCAAGATCGGCATCACCCACGCGCTGTTCATCGCTGGCGCCGAGGTCGACAACAACTTCAAGCTCGCCGCTCGGAACATTCCGAACGTCGATGTGCTGCCGAACGCCGGCCTGAACGTCTATGACGTCCTGCGCCGCCGCACCCTGGTCCTGACCAAGGATGCGGTCGCTGCGATCCAGGCGCGCTTCCAGCCTGAGGAGGCTGCGTAATGGCCGTCGAACCCACCGTTCGTCACTACGACACCATCCTGTCTCCGATCATCACGGAGAAGGCGACGCTGCTTTCGGAGCAGAACAAGGTCGTCTTCCGTGTGGCCGGCGACGCTTCGAAGGACGAGATCGCCGCTGCGGTCGAGGCGCTGTTCAAGGTCAACGTCACGAAGGTCAATACGATCAACGTGAAGGGCAAGACCAAGCGGTTCCGCGGCATCATGGGCAAGCGCTCGGACGTCAAGAAAGCGATCGTGACGCTGGCCGAAGGCCAGTCGATCGACATCACTACGGGGCTTTAAGTCGATGGCTCTGAAGCAATTCAACCCGACCTCGCCCGGCCGCCGTCAGCTGGTCCTGGTCGACAAGTCCGAGCTCCACAAGGGCCGTCCGGAAAAGTCGCTCGTCGAAGGCCTGACCAAGTCGGGCGGTCGCGGCGGCAATGGCCGCATCGCGGTCCGCTTCCGCGGCGGCGGCGCCAAGCGCCTTTACCGCATCGTGGACTTCAAGCGCCGGAAGTTCGACGTCCCCGCGACGGTCGAACGCCTGGAGTACGACCCGAACCGCTCGGCCTTCATCGCTCTGGTGAAGTACGCCGACGGCGAGCTGGCCTACATCCTGGCCCCGCAACGCCTGAAGACCGGCGACCAGGTGATCGCGGCTGAAAAGGCCGACGTGAAGCCCGGTAACGCGATGCCGCTGCGTGGCATGCCGATCGGCACCATCATCCACAATGTGGAGATGAAGCCGGGGAAGGGCGGGCAGATCGCCCGTTCGGCCGGCGGTTACGCCCAGCTGGTCGGCCGCGACGCCGGCTATGCCCAGATCCGCCTGAACTCGGGCGAGCTGCGCATGGTCATGGACAGCTGCATGGCGACGGTGGGCGCGGTTTCGAACCCCGACCACATGAACGAGAACCTCGGCAAGGCCGGGCGTTCGCGTCACAAGGGCCGTCGCCCGCACGTTCGTGGTGTCGCCATGAACCCGATCGACCACCCGCACGGCGGCGGTGAAGGCCGCACCTCCGGCGGTCGCCACCCGGTGACCCCGTGGGGCAAGCCGACGAAGGGCCGCAAGACCCGCAAGAACAAGGCGACGGATAAGTTCATCATCCGTTCGCGTCACGCTCGGAAGGCTCGCTAAGCCATGACCCGTTCCGTTTGGAAAGGCCCGTTCGTCGACGGGTATCTGCTCAAGAAGGCCGAAGCCGTTCAAAGCTCCGGCCGCAAGGATGTGATCAAGACCTGGTCGCGCCGCTCGACCATCATGCCCCAGTTCGTGGGCCTGACGTTCGGCGTGCACAACGGCCAGAAGCACGTCCCGGTGCTCGTCTCGGAAGACATGGTGGGCATGAAGCTCGGCGAGTTCGCGCCGACCCGCTTCTTCCCCGGTCACGCGGCCGACAAGAAGGCCAAGAGGAAGTAAATGAGCAAAGAAGCCAAGGCTCGCCGTTACACGGCTGCCGAAGCGGTGGCGAAGGTGCGGACCATCCGCATCAGCCCCCGGAAGCTCAATCTCGTGGCCCAGTCGATCCGTGGCCTGAAGGTGCAGCGCGCCCTCAACGAGCTCGAGTTCAGCTCCAAGCGCATCGCGCTGGATGTCCGCAAGGCTCTGTATTCGGCGATCTCCAACGCCGAAAACAACCACAACCTCGACATCGACTCGCTGGTCGTCGCCGAGGCCTACGTGGGCAAGAACCTCGTGATGAAGCGCTTCCATGCCCGCGCCCGCGGTCGTGCGTCGCGCGTCGAAAAGCCGTTCAGCGAGATCACGATCGTGGTCCGCGAAGTGGGTGAGGCCGCCTGATGGGTCACAAAGTCAATCCGGTCGGGCTCCGCCTCGGCATCAACCGCACCTGGGACAGCCGCTGGTTCGCCGACGGCCCCGAGTACGGCCGCCTGCTGCATGAAGACATCAAGGTCCGCCGGCAGCTGAAGAAGCGCCTGTATCAGGCCGGCGTGTCGCGGATCATCATCGAGCGTCCGCACAAGAAGTGCCGCATCACCATCTATGCCGCGCGCCCTGGCGTGATCATCGGCAAGAAGGGTGCGGACATCGACAAGCTCCGCAAGGACATCGCCGCCATGACGGACGGCGAGATCCACCTCAACATCGTTGAGATTCGCAAGCCGGAAACCGACGCCCAGCTGGTGGCCGAGAACATCGCCCAGCAGCTCGAGCGCCGGGTCGCGTTCCGTCGCGCCATGAAGCGGTCGCTGCAGAGCGGCATGCGTCTGGGCGCCAAGGGCATGCGGATCGAAGTGTCGGGTCGTCTCGGCGGCGCGGAAATCGCCCGGGCCGAGTCCTATCAGGAGGGTCGCGTTCCGCGTCACACCCTGCGGGCCGACATCGACTACGGCGTGACCGAAGCCAAGACCACCTACGGCATCATCGGCGTCAAGGTGTGGGTCTTCAAGGGCGAGGTCCTCGACCACGACCCGATGGCCCTCGACAAGCGCCTGGCCAGCGAGAGCGGTCCGGCTGGTGAGGGTGGTGGCCGCGAGCGCGGTGATCGTCCTGACCGTGGCCCCCGCCGCGATCGCCGCGAAACGGCGAACGCCTAAGGATCCGCAGAGATGCTTTCTCCGAAGAAAACCAAGTACCGCAAGCAGTTCAAGGGCCGCATCCACGGCCTGGCCAAGGGCGGCTTCACCCTCAACTTCGGCTCGTATGGGCTGAAGTCGGTGGAGCCCGAGCGCATCACGGCGCGGCAGATCGAGGCGGCCCGCCGCGCGATCACCCGTCAGATGAAGCGCCAGGGGCGGGTGTGGATCCGGATCTATCCGGACGTTCCCGTGACCGGCAAGCCGGCGGAAGTCCGGATGGGTAAGGGCAAAGGCGCCGTCGACCACTGGGCCGCGCGCGTTCACCCCGGTCGGATCATGTTCGAAATCGACGGCGTGCCGGACGATATCGCCCGTGAAGCCCTGCGCCTCGGTGCGGCCAAGCTGCCGGTGAAGACCCGCATCGTGACCCGTATCGATGCCCCCGTCGCGGAGCACGCGTGATGAAGATTGAAGAAGTCCGGGGCCTCACCCCCGATCAGCTGGCCGACCAGCTCGTCTCCCTGAAGAAGGAGCAGTTCAACCTGCGCTTCCAGAAGGCGACCGGCCAGATCGAAAAGACCCACCGTGTGGACCAGGTGCGCAAGGACATCGCGCGCATCAAGACGGTTCTGCGCGGCAAGCAGGCTCAGGCCTGAGGAGAAGCGACAAATGCCCAAGCGAATTCTTGAAGGCGAGGTCGTCTCCGACAAGGGCGACAAGACGATCGTGGTGAAGGTCGAACGGACCTTCCTGCATCCGGTGCTGAAGAAGACCGTCCGTCGGTCGAAGAAGTACCACGCTCACGACGAGGCGAATGCCTGCAAGGTCGGCGAAAAGGTCCGCATCGTTGAGTGCGCGCCGAAGTCCAAGACCAAAACCTGGGAAGTGCTGCCGGTTGGCAGCGCGGCCCAAGCGTAAGGGATCTGATCAATGATCCAGATGCAAACTAACCTGGACGTCGCCGACAACTCCGGCGCCCGCCGAGTCATGTGCATCAAGGTGCTGGGCGGCGCGAAGCGCCGTTATGCTGGCGTCGGTGACAAGATCGTCGTGTCCGTCAAGGAAGCGATCCCGCGCGGCCGCGTGAAGAAGGGCGATGTGCTGCAAGCCATCGTCGTCCGCACGTCTTCGGCCATCAAGCGCAAGGACGGTTCGGTCATCCGCTTCGACAAGAACGCGGCCGTGATCGTGAACAAGCAATCCGAGCCGATCGGCACGCGGATCTTTGGCCCGGTTCCCCGTGAACTGCGCGCCAAGAACCACATGAAGATCATCTCGCTCGCCCCCGAGGTGCTGTGATGGCGGCTAAGATCAAGAAGGGGGATCAGGTTGTGATCCTCACCGGCAAGGACAAGGGCCGTCAGGGCGCTGTCCTGCAGGTGCTCCCCAAGGAGCAACGCGTGTTGGTGTCGGGCCTGAACATGGTTCAGCGTCACACCCGTCCGAGCCAGCTGGATCCGCAAGGCGGCATCAAGCACAAGGAAGCGTCGCTCCACCTTTCGAACGTGGCCGTCGTGGACTCCAAGGGCAAGCCGACCCGCGTCGGCTTCCGCGTGGAAGGCGACAAGAAGGTCCGGATCGCCAAGACGACCGGCGAGGTGATCAATGGCTGAGCAAGCTTACGAACCGCGGCTGAAGACCGAATATCGCCAGCGCATCCGCGCCGCGATGAAGGAACGCTTCGGCTACAGCAACGAGATGCAGATCCCGAAGCTGGACAAGATCGTGATCAACATGGGCGTGGGCGAAGCTGTCGCCGACTCCAAGAAGATCAACTCGGCCATCGCTGACCTGGGGAAGATCGCCGGCCAGAAGCCGGTGGCCACCAAGGCCCGTACGTCGATCGCCGGCTTCAAGCTGCGCGAAGGCATGACGGTGGGCTGCAAGGTGACCCTCCGCAAGGATCAGATGTACGAGTTCCTCGATCGCCTGATCACCATCGCGCTGCCGCGCGTGAAGGACTTCCGGGGCCTGAAGCCCACGTCCTTCGACGGCCGCGGCAACTACGCCATGGGTCTGAAGGAGCACATCGTGTTCCCAGAGATCAACTACGACCAGATCGACCAGATCTGGGGCATGGACATCATCGTCACCACGACTGCGAAGACCGACGACGAGGCTCGTGAGCTTCTTCGGGAATTCCAGTTCCCGTTCGTCCAAGCGCAAGCTTAAGCGGCGGAAGGAACAGAGACATGGCCAAGAAAAGCGCTGTCAATCGCAACGAACGGGTCAAGCAACTCGTGAAGCAGCACGCCGCCAAGCGCGCCGCGCTGAAGGCGACCGCCGTCAATGAAAGCCTGCCGCTGGAGGAGCGTTTCGACGCCCGCCTGAAGCTGGCCGAGCTGCCGCGCAACTCGTCCAAGACCCGGATTCGCAACCGCTGCGAAGTGACCGGTCGCCCGCGTGCGTACTATCGCAAGCTGAAGATGAGCCGGATTGCCCTGCGTGACCTCGGGTCCGCCGGTCTGATCCCCGGTCTCGTCAAGTCGAGCTGGTAAGGGAGGGTCAAGATGGTCAACGACCCCATCGGCGATCTGATCGCCCGGATCAAAAACGCCGCCATGCGCGGCCGTTCGAAGACGACGGCTCCGGCCTCGAAGATGCGCGCGCGTGTCCTCGATGTGCTGGCCGACGAAGGCTACATCCGCGGCTACCACCTGGTGGAAAAGCCCGGCGCCTTCCCGGAGTTCGAAATCGAGCTGAAGTACTTCGATGGCCAGCCGGTCATCGTGGAAATCAGCCGCGTTTCGAAGCCCGGCCGCCGCGTCTATTCGTCGATCAAGGACCTGAAGCCCGTGAAGAACGGCCTTGGGATCTCGATCCTCTCGACGCCGAAGGGCGTCATGTCGGACACGGCCGCGCGCGACGCGAACGTGGGCGGCGAAGTGCTCTGCAGGGTCTACTAAGATGTCCCGTATCGGTAAGAAGGCGGTCGCCGTCCCGAGTGGGGTGACGGTGACCCTCGACGGCCAGACCGTCACGGTGAAGGGCCCCAAGGGTCAACTCGCCTGGACCGTGGCCGAAGAAATCGAGGTCAAGCAGGAGGGCGGCGAACTGACGCTGTCCAAGCGCGAAGAGACCCAACGCGCGCAAGCGATGTGGGGCCTGTCGCGCACGCTGGTCGCCAACATGGTCCACGGGGTCACCCAGGGCTATGAGCAGACCCTCGAACTGGTGGGCGTGGGTTACCGCGCCGCGCTGAAGGGCCAGTCGCTGTCCATGCAGCTCGGCTTCAGCCACGACGTCGACATTCCGCCGCCGGCGGGCATCACGTTCGTCGTGCCGAAGCAGACCGAGATCAAGATCTCGGGCATCGACAAGCAGATGGTCGGCGAAACCGCCGCCCGGATCCGTCGCATTCGTCCGCCGGAGCCCTACAAGGGCAAGGGCGTGCGCTATCAGGGCGAAACGGTCCGGCGCAAAGAAGGCAAGAAGAAGTAAGCCATGGCGCTCTCTCCTCGTGAATCCACCCTTCGCCGCGCCCAGCGCGTCCGCAACCACCTCAAGAAGGTGGCCAACGGTCGTCCGCGCCTGTCGATCTTCCGTTCGGCGAAGAACATTTACGCCCAGGTCATCGATGATGAGAACGGCGTGACCCTCGCGGCTGCCTCCTCGCTAGAAGGCGAGAAGTCCGCCAAGATCAAGGGTTCGGACAAGGACGCGGCCGCCAAGGTCGGCGCCCTTGTGGCCCAGCGCGCTATCGAAAAGGGCGTCAAGGACGTCGTGTTCGATCGGGGCGGCTATCTGTACCACGGCCGGGTGAAAGCCCTGGCCGACGCCGCGCGCGAAGCCGGCCTGAACTTCTAAGGATAACGATCATGGCTCGCAGAGACGAACAGCGCGGCGATCGTCGCAATCGGAACCCCGAAGAAGAACGCGACAACGAGATCGTCGAGAAGCTGGTTCACATCAACCGCGTCGCGGCCACCGTTAAGGGCGGCCGCCGGTTCTCCTTCGCCGCCCTCATGGTTGTGGGCGACCAGAAGGGCCGCGTGGGCTTCGGTCACGGCAAGGCGCGCGAAGTGCCGGAAGCCATCCGCAAGGCGACCGAAGAAGCCAAGAAGTCGATGATCCGCGTGCCGCTGCGCGAAAGCCGCACCCTGCACCACGACGGTAACGGCCGTTGGGGCGCGGGCAAGGTGATGGTACGCGCGGCGCCTCCCGGCACCGGCGTCATCGCCGGCGGTCCGATGCGCGCGGTGCTCGAAACCCTGGGCGTCCAGGACGTTGTCGGCAAGTCGGTCGGTTCGTCCAACCCCTACAACATGGTGCGCGCGACGTTCGAAGCGCTGAAGGCCCAATCCTCGCCCCGCCAAGTCGCGGCCAAGCGTGGCAAGAAGGTCTCCGACGTGATCGGCCGCCGCGCCGACGGCGCCTCCGCGGTCGCGGTCGCCGTGGATTCGGAAGGTTAAGCTCATGGCCAAAGTGACCGTTCGCCAGACCGGCAGCCCGATCCGCCGGACCAAGGACCAGCGCGCCACGCTCGCCGGTCTCGGCCTGAACCGGCTGGGGCGCGTCTCCACGCTCGAGGACACTCCCTCGGTGCGCGGCATGATCGCCAAGGTTCACCACCTCATCGAAGTGGTGGAATAGCCAGACTATTCGTGCCATAGGCACGGCATTGAAGGGCGAGGCGCGAGCCTCGCCCCTCGGCGTTTCTACGCCACCTGTTTCACAGCCGAGTCGGGGCCCACGTCCCGGCGATAGATCTCCAAGGAGAGGCACACATGACCAAGCTGAACGAACTCGCCCCGCGTGAGGGCTCCACCAAGAACCGTATGCGCGTCGGCCGCGGCCCGGGTTCGGGCAAGGGCAAGACCGCCGGTCGCGGTGTGAAGGGTCAGAAGGCGCGCTCGGGCGTGTCGATCGCTGGCTTCGAAGGCGGCCAGATGCCGCTGCACATGCGCATGCCGAAGCGCGGCTTCAACAGCCTCAACCGTAAGGACTTCGCCGAGGTGAACCTGTGGCGCATCGAGCAGGCGATCGCCGCCGGCAAGCTCGACGCCGGTTCCGCCATCGACGCCGACGTGCTGATCAAGGCCGGCGTCATCCGTCGCGCCAAGGACGGCGTGAAGCTGCTGGGCGAAGGCGAACTGAAGGCCAAGCTCACGATGACCGTCTATTCCGCGACGGCCTCGGCCCGTGCGGCCGTTGAAAAGGCCGGCGGCTCGCTGACCACGACCAAGCCCGAAGCCAAGGCGGAAGAAGCCTAAGATCGGACAAGGCGCGCGCCGCCCTCGCGCTTGCGAGCGGCGCGCCCTATCTGATCGGGACGTAAGGGCCTTTCCCTGGAAGGGCTTTCGACTAAGAAGTGGCGCGTGACGGCCTCCAAACCGGATCCGCGTACGGGCGTCACGCTTCGGTCTCAGGGGATTTGCTGAATGGCTTCGGCCGCTGAACAGCTCGCCGCCAATCTGAACTTCGACGCCTTCCGCAAGGCCACGGAGCTTCACAAGCGTATCTGGTTCACGCTCTGGGCGTTGATCGTCTATCGGCTCGGGACCTACATCCCGATCCCGGGCATCGATCCCGTCGCGTTCCAGCAGGCGTTCTCGGGCCAGGCCAAGGGCATCCTTGGCATGTTCAACATGTTCTCGGGCGGCGCCGTCGAGCGGATGGCCATCTTCGCCCTGAACGTGATGCCGTACATCTCGGCCTCGATCATCGTCCAGCTGCTCGGCACGGTCTATCCGCCGTGGGAGAAGCTGCGGAAGGAAGGCGGGGAGGCGGGTCGCAAGACCCTCAACCAGTACACCCGCTACCTGACCGTCGCCCTGGCGGTCTTCCAGTCGTTCGGCATCGCCGCCGGTCTCTCGCAGAGCCCCGGCCTGGTCGAGAACCCCGGCATCTTCTTCATCGTCTCGACCGTCGTCACCCTCACGGGCGGGACCATGTTCCTGATGTGGCTGGGCGAGCAGATCACCAGCCGTGGCGTGGGCAACGGGATCTCGCTGCTGATCTTCGCCGGTATCGTGGCGGTGCTGCCGCAGTACCTGTTCCAGGCGCTGGAACTGACCCGCACGGGATCGATGAACTCGGGCACCTTGTTTCTGATGATCGTGCTGGTGATCGCGGTGACCGTGGCCATCGTCTTCATGGAGCGCTCGCAGCGTCGCCTGCTGGTGCAGTACCCGAAGCGTCAGGTCGGCAACCGCATGTTCGGCGGCGACACCTCGTTCCTGCCGCTGAAGATCAACACCTCGGGCGTGATCCCGCCGATCTTCGCCTCGTCGCTGCTGCTTCTGCCGGCCACCGTCATGGGCTTCGCGGCCACCGCGAACCTGCCGGAATGGCTGCAGTGGCTACCGCTCGCGGTCGGCCAGCTGCAGCACGGCCAGCCGCTGTTCATGGTGCTCTACGGCGCCCTGATCATCTTCTTCTGCTTCTTCTACACGTCTGTCGTCTTCAACCCCTAGGACACGGCGGAGAACCTGCGCAAGTACGGCGGGTTCCTGCCGGGTATCCGTCCCGGGAAGCGGACCGCCGAGTACCTCGACTTCGTCCTGACCCGCCTGACGGTGATCGGCGCCGGCTACATCACCCTGGTGTGTCTGGTGCCCGAAGGCCTGATGCGCTTCACGGGCAGCCAGTTCTACATGGGCGGCACCTCGCTGCTGATCGTGGTGAGCGTCACCATGGACACCGTGGCCCAGATCCAGTCCCACCTGCTGGCGCACCAGTACGAAGGGCTGATCAAGAAGTCGAAACTGCGGGGCGGTCGGCGCTAGGCCGCCGCCTTGGGTGACGTTGGGGTACGGCGCCATCAAGAGCGCCGCGTGAGGGGATCGCTATGAACCTGATTCTGTTCGGCCCGCCGGCGGCGGGGAAGGGCACCCAGGCCAAGCGCCTGGTCGAGGGCCGAAACATGGTCCAGCTGTCCACGGGCGACATGTTGCGCGCGGCCATCGCGTCGGGTTCGGAGCTGGGGCAGCGCGTCGAAGGCATCATGCAGCGCGGCGAGCTGGTCTCGGACGCCATCGTGATCGAGCTGATCGAGTCGCGTCTGCCCGAGGCGGACGCCGCCGGCGGCGCGATCTTCGACGGCTTCCCCCGCACCCTGGGCCAGGCCGAAGCCCTGGATAAGATGCTGGCCGGCCGGGGCCGCAAGATCGATCTGGTCCTGCGCCTCAAGGTGGACGACGCGGCGCTGAAGGCGCGGATCGCCGGGCGCTTCGCCGAATCGGGCCGCCCGGACGACAACCCGGAGAGCTTCGTGGTGCGCCTCGACGCCTACAACGCCAACACCGCACCGCTGCTGCCGTACTACGAGGGGCAGGGGAAGCTGGTCGAGGTCGATGGCATGGGTTCGATCGAATCCGTCGCTGCCGCGATCGACGGCGCCCTCGACAAGGTGCGGGTCTGATCGCCCCTGGCCGATTGCGGATCGGCCCTACTCATGCTTTGCTTTGTGCGTCCGAGGTTGAATCCGGCGTGACGAAACCCGTGCGGGGCTGTAACCCCCTTGCGCGTGCAGCATTTCGTTCACATTTGGGCGTTTCGGCCATTGACGGGCATACCCCTATCCATATAACGAAGCGCTTCCGCGAAAGAGCGCGAAGGACGCGCCGGCCTATGCCTATGGCAAATAGGGCCGGGGCGCCGTTTGCGCTTTTCTTGCGTGATCAGGAGAATATCTAACGTGGCCCGTATCGCTGGCGTCAACATCCCCACCAACAAGCGCGTCGTGATCGCGCTGCAGTACATCCATGGCATCGGCGAGGCGAAGGCCCGCGAGATCGTCAGCAAGGTCGGCATCGAAGACGCCCGGCGCGTCAACCAGCTGACCGATGCGGAAGTCCTGCAGATCCGCGAGACGATCGACCGTGACTACATGGTCGAAGGCGACCTGCGTCGCGACACCGCGGTCAACATCAAGCGGCTGATGGACCTGGCCTGCTATCGCGGCCTGCGTCACCGCAAGGGCCTGCCGGTCCGCGGTCAGCGCACCCACACCAACGCCCGTACCCGCAAGGGCCCGGCCAAGCCGATCGCCGGCAAGAAGAAGTAAGAGAGCTAGTCGATGGCCAAGGAACCGGCGCGCGTCAAACGTCGCGAGCGTAAGAACATCACTTCGGGCGTGGCGCACGTGAACGCCTCGTTCAACAACACCATGATCACCATCACCGACGCGCAGGGGAACACGATCTCCTGGTCGAGCGCCGGCCTGATGGGTTTCAAGGGTTCGCGTAAGTCGACGCCCTACGCCGCGCAGATGGCGGCCGAGGATGCGGGTCGCAAGGCCGCCGAGCACGGCGTCCGTACGCTGGAAGTCAACGTCTCGGGCCCCGGCTCGGGCCGTGAGTCCGCGCTTCGCGCTCTGCAGGCCGTCGGCATGACGATCACCACGATCCGGGACGTGACCCCGATCCCGCACAACGGCTGCCGCCCGCCCAAGCGCCGGCGCGTCTAGTCGTTAGAACTACAATTCCCTGACGCCGGTCCGCGGATTGCGGCCGGCGATCCTGCGTTTTCGAGGGACACACGTGATCGAAAGAAACTGGAACGAGCTTATCCGTCCCGAGAAGCCGCAAATCGAGACCGGTTCTGACGCCGCCCGCAAGGCGCGTCTGGTGGCCGAGCCTCTCGAACGCGGGTTCGGCGTGACCCTGGGCAATAGCCTGCGTCGCGTGCTTCTCTCCTCCCTGCAGGGCGCGGCTGTGACCGCGGTGCAGATCGACGGTGTGGTCCACGAGTTCTCGTCGCTGGAAGGCGTGCGTGAGGACGTCGTCGACATCGTCCTGAACATCAAGCAACTGGCCCTGCGCATGCACGCCGAGGGTCCGAAGCGCATGACGCTCCGCGCCACCGGCCCGGGTCCCGTGACGGCCGGCCAGATCGAAGCGCCGTCGGACATCGAGATACTCAACCCCGACCACGTGCTCTGCACGCTGGACGACGGCGCCACCGTGCGCATGGAGTTCACGGTCAATACGGGTAAGGGCTATGTCGCCGCCGACCTGAACCGTCCGGAAGACGCCCCGATCGGCCTGATCGCCGTCGATGCGCTCTACAGCCCGGTCAAGCGCGTCGCCTACCGCGTCGAGCCGACCCGCCAGGGCCAGAGCCTCGATTACGACAAGCTGATCATGGACATCGAAACCAACGGCGCTGTTTCGCCGGTGGACGCGGTGGCCTACGCCGCGCGGATCCTCCAGGACCAGCTGCAGATCTTCATCACCTTCGAAGAGCCGAAGAAGAAGGTCGAAGGCGAAGCCAAGCCGGAACTGCCGTTCAACCCGGCGCTGCTGAAGAAGGTCGACGAGCTCGAGTTGTCGGTCCGGTCGGCGAACTGCCTGAAGAACGACAACATCGTTTACATCGGCGACCTGATCCAGAAGACCGAGGCGGAGATGCTCCGTACCCCGAACTTCGGCCGCAAGTCGCTGAACGAGATCAAGGAAGTTCTGGCTGGGATGGGACTCCACCTCGGCATGGACGTGCCGAACTGGCCGCCCGAGAACATCGAAGAGCTGGCTAAGAAGTTCGAAGACCAGATGTAATCCGTTCTACGCCGACTCCGGACCGCGTCTCGGTCCGGGCCCTGCGAAGCCGCAACAGCGGTGGAGGGCCCCGGCGCTTCGTAGTGACCCAGGCGGGAGCAGGCTGGGACTTGGTTAGGCAGGACGCCGTCCCGGAGGTCGGGGAGCGTCCGGTGGGCCCAGGTGGCTCAGGAGATTTGAAATGCGTCACGGTAAAGCCCACCGCAAACTGGGCCGTACGTCCGCCCACCGCACCGCCATGTTCGCGAACATGTCGGCCAGCCTGATCAAGCACGAGCAGATCGTCACGACTCTGCCGAAGGCGAAGGAACTGCGTCCCTTCGTCGAGAAGCTGATCACGCTCGGCAAGCGCGGCACGCTGCACGCTCGCCG
>JAIXTR010000591.1 GCA_027483845.1 Caulobacteraceae bacterium
GATCCCGCAACGGCCCGGACGAGCCTTCGAACCAGGGACCGTTGTCCGAGGTGACGATGATCAGGGTGTTCCGATCCAACCCCTGGCGCTTCAGATCCTGGGTCAGGCGGCCGAGCTGGGCGTCCACCTCCTCGACCACGTCGCCATAGGCCGCCGCCGGGGAGTGGCCGGCGTGATCGGGGTGGGGAACCAGCGGCAGGTGCGGCGCCGTCAGCGCCAGCATCAGGAAGAACGGCTTTTCGCGGTTGTCCTCGACGAACCGCCGGCCCCGGTCGAAGAACCGCTCGGTCAACCTCGGGAAGTCCACGTCCTCCCGGGTCAGCTCGACGCCGGCGCCCGAGGTGTAGAGGCCCAGGGGCTTCATGTCGTGGCTGTAGGGCAGGCCGAAGAACAGGTCGAAACCCTGGACCGTCGGCGGCCAGAAGGGCGCCACATGCCCTAGGTGCCACTTCCCGATCAGGGCGGTGGCGTAGTCGGGCTTCAGCGCCTCGGCGATCGTGATCTCCGACAGCGGCAGGCCGTTGGTGTCCGACTGGCGGATCACGTCCTGGGCCAGGCCCGTGCGGATCGGATAGCGGCCGGTCAGCAGGCCCGCCCGGGATGGCGTGCAAACATTAGCCGACGCATAGAAGTCCGTCATGCGCACGCCCTGGCGCGCCATCCGGTCCAGGTTCGGCGTCTTGATCAGGCGGGACCCGTAACTGCCCAGATCGCCGTAGCCCAGGTCGTCAGCCAGGATGACGATGACGTTTGGCGGGCGCTTGCCGTCCGCCTGGGCGCTGCTCGCCGCAGCCATGGCGCCCAGCCCTGTCAACACCTGCCGCCGCTGCGGCCCCGAACCCCTGCGCATCCTCGCCCCCGCTTTTTTCGTCTTTCGCGTTTTTGCGGGGGCGGGAGGGCGGTGTCGAGGTTTAGGTGCGCTCGATGGCGGCGGCGGTGTCGTCGATCATGCCGACGATCCGGTCCAGGTCTTCCGGGCTGACGGGGCGGCTCATGCGGTTCTTTAGCGCCAGGCCGAGGTTCATCATCGCCCGCCCGATCCGCGGACGTCCCGGGCCGGCGCTCTTGGACGCATCGTCCATCCGGGCGAACACGGCGTCGACGCCCGGGCGGTTTCGCTCCAGCTCGGCCTTGCCCTCAGGCGTGATCTCGAAATGCTTGCGGCCAGCTTCGCCATCCGCCTGGCGGATGAAGCCTTCGTCCTCGAGCATGGCCAGGGTCGGGTAGACCACGCCGGGCGACGGGCGGTAGGCCCCGCCGGTGCGCTCTTCCAGCGCCTTGATCAGCTCGTAGCCGTGACGGGCCTGCTCATCCAGCAGCGCCAGAACGACGAACCGAAGGTCCCCATGGCCGAAGAACCGGCCGCCGCGGCCGCGGCCGCGTTCGCGGTCTTCGCCGAGGTGGCCCATCCGCCCGCCCCAGCCGTGACGGCTGCGATGGAATCCGCGTTCGCCGCGATCGTGAAAGTGTCTGTGCATATGATTTAGATCCTGTTTCGATATGTCTAAGTTTTAGATACATCGAAATCGGCGCGGGCTGCAAGCGGTTTTTAGATACAGTCTAAATACGATCGAAACCGAGATGTGGGATCAGACGTCCTTGAGCACCTCGGCCAACAGCCGCCCCTCGGCGCGCCGGTTCGAACCGGAGCGCCAGGCCACCACGATCTCCCGGGCGGGGTTCTCGGCGTCGATGGGCCGGATGGCGATCTGCGCCGCGTCGGTCAGGCCGGCGTTCACCGCCATGCGGGGCAGAAAGGTGACGCCCAGGCCTGACCCCACCATCTGCACCAGGGTCGGCAGCGAGGTCGCGGCGAAGGGCTCCTCGCCCGCGCCCATCCGGGGCGGATTCAGCCGGCAGGCCGACAGGGCGTGCTCGCGCAGGCAGTGGCCGTCCTCCAGCAGGATCAGGTTCTCCTGCTCCATCTGCTCGGGCGAGGCGGACTTCAGCTTGGCCAGCGGGTGATTGGCGGGCAGGGCGGCCAGCAGTTCGTCGTCCGCCACGTGCGCCCACTCAAGGCCGCTCATGTCGTAGGGCAGCGCGATCAGGGCCGCATCCAGACGCCCGGCCTTCAGCTCGGCGATCAGGCGCTGGGTCAGATCCTCGCGCAGGAACAGCCGCAGTCGCGGAAAGCGATCGCGCAGCAGCGGGAGGGCGCCGGGCAGCAGGAACGGCGCAATGGTCGGGATCACCCCCAGGCGGAAGCGACCGGTCAGGGGCTGGCCGGCGTTCTTCGCGGCTTCGACCAGCTCCTCGGCCTCGTTGAGGATGACGGTGGCCCGGCGCAACGCCTCCTCGCCGACCGGCGTCAGGATCACCCCCGTACGCGCCCGATCGACCACCGGCGCGCCAAGCGTGCGCTCCAGTTCCTGAATACCCGCTGAGAGGGTGGGCTGGGTCACATGCGCGGCGTCAGCCGCCTTGCCGAAGGCGCCGTGCTCGGCCAGCAGCTTGAGATATTGCAGTTGACGGATGGTCGGCAGCATCGAACGCACCTCCGGATCCGACACATCATAGATTGTCTCTATACCAGGGGCAAAAACAATCGATTTGAACCGGCTGTCGCGAACCCCTATCTGGCTGCTGTGGCGCACGCGGTCCCGCGGTGCGCCAAAAGCTTTTCATGGAGATACGTCATGCTGGGTGTTGGCCAGACGCTGCCCGATTTCAAGGTTGTGGGCGTGAAGCCCAAGTTCATGCGCCACGAGGAAAACGGCGAGAGCGCGTTCGAGACGCTCACCAAGGAAAGCTTCCCGGGCAAGTGGAAGGTCATCTTCTTCTACCCGAAGGACTTCACCTTCGTGTGCCCGACCGAAATCGCCGAATTCGCCCGCCTCGGCCGCGAATTCTCCGACCGTGACGCCGTCGTCCTGGGCGGCTCGACCGACAACGAGCACTCGAAGCTCGGCTGGCGCCGCGAGCACCCGGATCTCCACGAGCTGCCGATCTGGAACTTCGCTGACAACTCCGGGAAGTTCGCCACCGCCCTCGGCATCCTCAACGAAGAGGAAGGCGTTGCGCTGCGCGCCACCTACATCGTCGACCCCGACAACGTGGTGCAGCACGTCTACGTGACCAACCTGAACGTCGGCCGGAACCCGCAGGACACCCTGCGCGTCCTCGACGCCCTGCAAACCGACGAGCTCTGCCCGTGCAACCGCTCGGTCGGTGGTGAGACCCTGAAGGCCGCGTAAGCACACCCCGCGGACTTAAGGCCCGGCCCGGGCGGCGTCGCCCTTCTCCCCCAGACGCCGCCCGGGCCTTTTCATTTTCTGGAGATCCCTCGATGTCCCTCGATACTCTTCGCGACGCCCTGCCCGCCTACGCCAAGGACATCAGCCTGAACCTCGGCAGCCTGGCCTCCGAGAC
>JAIXTR010000279.1 GCA_027483845.1 Caulobacteraceae bacterium
CAGGTCGCGGCGATAGTGCGTGCCCAGCGCGCCAGGGATCGGCGGCGGATAGATCAGCCGCTGGAACGGCGCCTTGCCGGTCAGCCGGAAGTAGATGCCCTTGCCGAAGTGCGCCTCGGGGATCACCGCCTTGGGAAACCCCTCAATCTCGGCGGCCACATGCTGGGCCGAGAGCCCGGGGGCGGTCACTAGGTAGCGGCACGTCAGCACCGTGGGATCCGCCCCGCCCGCCCGCACCGAGAAGCCGCCGCCATCCAGCGGCGTCGCCCCCTCGAACGGCGTCGACAGCACCACCGCGCCGCCCGCCGCCTCGATCTCGCCCTGCAGGGCCAGCATGTAGGCGTGGCTCTCGAAGACCCCGCTCTCCGGCGACAGCAGCGCGCCCACGCACGCCAGCTCCGGCTCCATCGCCAGCGCCTGGGCCTTGGAGAGCGTCGCCATGCCCTCGACGTCGTTGGCCTGCGCCTGCGCCAGGATCGCATCGAGACGCCCCAGGTCGTCCGGGGTCTCGGCCACCACCAGCTTGCCGCACTTGTCGTATTCGACATGGTGCGCATCGCAGAAGGCGTAGAGCATGCGCCGACCCTCGACGCAGAGCCGGGCCTTCAGCGAGCCGGTCGGATAGTAGAGACCGCCGTGGACGACCTCGGAATTCCTTGAGGAAACGCCCTGGCCGATGGCCGCGTCCTGCTCCAGGACCGCCACCACCAGCCCGCGCTGGCTCAGCGCATATCCACACGCCAGGCCCACCGCGCCCGCGCCCACGACCACAGCATCAAAGTCGAATTCGGCCATGCGCCTCGCCTAGCGCGGAACCGGGCCGGAGGGAACTCAGCCCTTGCCGCTCAGGATCGAGAAATTCCCCACGGCGTGGGCGGCGAGCTTGCCGGCCCCGTCGACCAGCTCCCCAGTCACATAGGCATTGGTGCGCCCAAGGCTCACCAGCGTCCCGGTCGCCCGCAACGGACCCGAGGCCAGGGTCAGCGGACGCAGGTAGGTGATGTGGAGGTCCAGCGTGACGACCCCGCTGCCGGCGCCGAGCCGCGTGTGCGCCGCCGCGCCCATGGCCGTGTCCAGCATGGCCGCCGCTGTCGCCCCGTGCACCAGGCCGATGGTGTTCTCCAGCGACGGATCGGGCGACAGCACCATGACGATCCGGCCGACCTCCGCCTCCACACACTGAAAGCCGATGAGACTGGCCATCGGGGGCGGCGGCAGGCGGCCATCCCGGATCGCCTGCATGATCTGCAGCCCTGTCCACCCCGCCGACTCTGCCCGCGCGGCCGCCGGATCGGTCCACTCGACCGTCCGGCGCATCAGTTCGAGCTTCATGCCGCCTCCAGGATGGTCGCCACGCCCTGCCCGCCGCCGATGCACTGGGTCGACAGGGCGTACCGCTTGCCTTCGCGCTTCAGGATCTGCGCCGCCTTGCCGGTGATGCGGGCCCCGGTGGCGCCGAGCGGGTGGCCAATGGAGATGCCGCCGCCGTCGATGTTCACCTTCTCCAAGGGGATGCCGAGCTCGCGGATGCAAGCGACCGCCTGGCTGCCGAACGCTTCGTTGATCTCCACCACGTCGATGTCGTCGATGGTCAGGCCCGCCCGCGCCAGCGCCTTGCGCGTCGCCGGCACGGGCCCCATGCCCATGATCTCTGGCGGGCACCCCGCCACCGCCACCGCCCGGATGACCGCCAGCGGCTTGAGCCCGTGGCTCAGCGCATAGGCCTCCGAGGTCACCAGCGTGGCCGAAGCCCCGTCCGTCAGCGGCGACGCTGTCCCGGCGGTCACCGTGCCGTCGGGCCGGAACGCCGGCTTCAGGCCCGCCAAACCCTCCAGCGTGGTCTGCGGCCGTAGGCACCCGTCGGTGTCCACCAGGCCTGCCTCGGTCATGACGCCGACGATCTCGTCGCACAGCCGGCCCGCGGCCTGCGCCTGCGCCGCCTTCTGTTGGGACGCGAAGGCCAGAGCCTCCTGGTCGGCCCGGCTCACGCCATACTGCACGGCGACGTTCTCAGCCGTCTCGCCCATCGAAATGTAGGCCTCCAGCAGGTTCGGGTTGGGCGAGAAGTTGAAGCCGCCCTGCGGCACCTGGGTCATCGACTCCACGCCGCCGGCGATGAAGGCGTCCCCCGCCCCGATAGCGATCTGGCCCGCCGCGATGTGGATGGCCGTCATGGACGAGCCGCAGAACCGATTGACCGTCCCGCCCGCCACCTCGATCGGCAGGCCAGCCAAAAGGCTTGCGATCCGGGCGATGTTGTTTCCCTGGGCGGCCTCCGGATAGGCGCAGCCCAGCAGCACATCCTCGAGCGTCGTCGGGTCGATCCCCGTGCGCGCGACCAGGCCCTTGATGGCGACAGCCGCCAGGTCGTCTGGCCGCACGCCGGCCAGAGCGCCCTTGCGCGCGAAGTGGAAGGGGGTGCGGACGTAGCCCGCGATCACGGCCTGCTGCATCTAAGAAACCTCGAAGCCTTTTATATGATACTCGTCATATAATTAGCCCGACCGGCCTTTGCAGCCGAGAATTTCTCCGGACGTTTGCAGCACAGCCGCTGGAGGCGGGTTTCAATGGCGGGCGGAACGCGGCAGGCTCGGCCCATGACCGTGAAGGATCTGAACGGACTGCCCCTGACGGGCGCCTCGCCCGCCGCGGCCGCAGCGTACGGCGCGGCCCTGGACGCCTACAACTGCTATGCGGGCGATGCGATGACGCCGCTGGAGGCGGCCCTCGCCGACAGCCCGGGCTTCATCATGGCTCATGTGCTGAGGGCCTGGATGACCCTCATCGGCTCCAACCGGAAGGTGGCGGCCCTGGGCCAGCGGGCCTACGCCGTCGCCCGCGACCTGCCCGGCGCCAACGACCGCGAGCGGGGGCACCTGGCCGCGATCGACTGCCTGCTCGCGGGCGAAATCCGCGCCGCCGCCCGCACCCTCGAGGACGTGGCGACCGCCCATCCGCGCGACACCCTGTCGCTGCATGTCGGCCAGACCCTGGACTTCCTGCTGGGCGACGCGGCCATGCTGCGCGACCGGATCGCCCGCGCCCTGCCCGCCTGGTCGCGGGACATGCCCGACTGGCACGCCATCCAGGGGATGCGGTCCTTCGGCCTGGAAGAAACCGGCGACTACGCCGGCGCCGAAGCCGCCGGCCGCGAGGCGGTCGCCCTGCAGCCGCGCAACAACTGGGCCCAGCACGGCGTCGCCCATGTCCTGCTGATGCAGGGCCGCCATGCCGAGGGCGTCCGCTGGATGCGCCACGAGAACCCGGCCTGGCAGCCGGAGGCGATGCTCGGTGTCCACAACTGGTGGCACACCGCGCTCTTCCACCTGGGCCTGGGCGAGACCGACGAGGTGCTGGCGCTGTTCGACGGCCCCATCTTTGGCGAGCCCACAACCTTCGCCTTCGACATGGCGGACGCGGCGGCGATGCTGTGGCGGCTGGAGCTCCTGGGCGTCGACGTCGGCGACCGCTGGCGCGCCCTGGCCGACGGCTTCGCCAGCGAGCCCCAGGGCCAGAGCGCCTTCGTCGACACCCACGCCATGATGGCCTACGTCGGCGCCGGGCGGGAAACGGACGCCGCGGGCCTGCTCATCGCGCAGGACGCCGCCCTGAACGGCCCCGGCGACAATGCGGACTTCGTGCGCGAGGTCGGCCTGCCAGCGATGCAGGCGATCCAGGCCTTCGGTCGCGGCGACGACCGCCGCGTCATCGACGGGCTTCGCGAGGTCTGCCCCCGGTCCCACCGGTTCGGCGGCAGCCATGCCCAGCGCGACGTCCTCGACCTGACCCTCATCGCCGCCGCGCGCCGCGCCGGCGACACGGCGCTCACCGACCGCCTCATGTCAGAGCGCCACCCCGAGACCCCGCTGGCCACGCCCAAGACGCCGGCGGTCGCGGCCTGAGCCGAAGCAGAGGTTGTTCCGCCCGCCCAACGCCCCTAGCCTCCGCGCAAAATCATAGGGGGAGGCTTGCGATGCGTGGGACTGTCGGATTGGCCCTGGCTGCGGCCTTGGCTGGAGGCGCGGCGTCGGCCCAGCTTCCGACCCGGCCGGACATTCCCTCGATCCTGGTCTGGACGCCACAGCAGCAGTCCGACTGGTACCGCGACATCGAAAGCGTCTACCGCGTCGAGACCGTCAAGCGCGGCGACAAGGTCCGCCCCCTGCCGACGGCGGCCACCCAGGTCGACTTCAGCTTCGACTATGGCGGCAAGCGCTGGTCGGTCGACGACTACATGAAGGCCCACAACGTGTCGGGCGTGCTGATCCTCAAGGATGGCAAGATCGTCCTGGAGCGCTACGGCCTGGGTCGCAAGCCGGACGACCGCTGGACCTCCTTCTCCGTCGCCAAGTCGGTCACCTCGACCCTGGTCGGCGCGGCGATCAAGGACGGCAAGATCAAGAGCCTGGCGGCGCCGGTCACCGACTACATCCCCGAACTCAAGGGCTCCGGCTACGACGGCGTCACCGTCCGGCAACTGCTGATGATGAGTTCGGGCGTCGCCTGGAACGAGGACTATACCGACCCGAAGTCGGACGTCGCCCGCTCGGCCACCCTGCCGCTCGAACCCGGCAAGAACCCGCTCGTGACCTACATGAGCAAACTGCCCCGCGCCCGCCCGCCCGGGACGGTCTTCAACTACAGCACGGGCGAGACGGACCTGGTCGGCGTCCTGGTCTCCAACGCCGTCGGCAAGAGCCTCTCGCAGTACGCCTCCGAGAAGATCTGGGCGCCCTACGGCATGGAGCGCGACGCCATCTGGATGGTCGATCCCGCGGGCCATGAGCGCGGCGGCTGCTGCATGTCGATCACGCTCCGCGACTACGGACGCCTCGGGCAGTTCATGCTGGAGGGCGGCAAGGCCAAGGGTCAGGACGTGCTTCCGGCCGGCTGGGTCGACGAGGCCACCTCGCCGCAGATCACCAACGGAACCCGCGAGCGCGGCTATGGCTATTTCTGGTGGATGCCCGACAACGGCGCCTTCGAGGCCCGCGGAATCTTCGGCCAGTCGATCACCGTCTTCCGCGACGACCGCATCGTCATCGTCACCAACGCCGCCTGGCCGATCGCCAGCGGGCG
>JAIXTR010000100.1 GCA_027483845.1 Caulobacteraceae bacterium
CCACCGCCCGTCAGCCGATCTGCGCCAGCGCCGCCGCGGATACGATCATCGGCGATGCTGGCCTCGATGGTGTCGGCGCCCGCGCCGCCGTCGATCGTCGCGCTGTAGTTGGTGGGTATGCTGAGGTTGCGGCCGATCCGGATCACGTCATCGCCGTCGCCGCCCTTGATGTCGTTCCGCGTGCTGGTGGAGGCATTGATCGTGTCGTTTCCGCCATCGCCCGAGGCGACGATATTGACCAGACCTCCCGACCCAATCTGGATGTAGTCGTTGCCATCACCGCCAGAGGCCGTGCTGTCGAAGTTGGTGTAGACGCCGATCGCGTCGTTGCCGCCTTCGCCGAACAGCTGACCCGAGCCCGAGATGTCGTCGTCGCCCAGGTTGCCGTTGATCACATCGTTCCCGCCGGTCCCGAAGATGAGATCGTTGTCCTGGCCGCCAAGGAGGGTGTCGTTCCCATTGTCGCCCTGGATGGTGTCCCGGCCCTTGTTGCCCTGCATGAACTGACCCCGGATCGGGTCTGGTCCACCGCTCTGCGTGGACAGGCGGTCATCGCCCTGACCGCCATAGATCGTGTTCGCGCCCCTCGCCCAGGCGACGATCACATCGTTGCCCTGATTGCCCTGGAAGTACCAATCGCCCGACAGGGCGCTCAGGCTGTCCGCGCCATCTCCGCCATACATGGCCCCTGTGGACGGCAGCGGGCCAGCGGTGCGGCTGTCCGCGCTCGACGAACCGAGGAAGAGCGTGGAGTTGTCCGGGAAACTGACGCGGCTCAGGTTGTCCACGAAGTAGGCGCTGAAGATGACCGTACGGCCGCCGGCGTTGAGCGAGAACGTCCCGTCGGGGAGGTAGAAGACGGCCGTCGTCTTCGCCGATGCGCCGGCCGCGAAGGTGAGCGAGTCGGCGCTGCCGAACGCCAAGGCCTGTGACGCCGTGATGGTGTCGAAGACGTAGCTGGCCATGGGACCCCCTTAAACGCGCGCCGCCGCACGCGGGGGACGCTACTGAAACAAACTCCACCTTAGCGATATCGCGACTTCCGTCGCGCCGCCAGACTGGCCGCGCCTTGACCGGGACACACGAACACGCGACCCCTCGGCGGAATGCGCCGGATCTTCGATTTTCTCTCCAATATGGACGCCCAGGCGTGGCGGACGCTGCTGGTGTCGTTCGTGCTGTTCGGCGGGGTGGGGATCGTCTTCTTCTTCGGCGCCCAACTGCTGGGGTTCGACGGCGAGCGGACGCTGGAGGGCTGGCTGGCGGCGGCGCAGGGGCCCTGGTCGCTGCCGGTGGCGGTGGCGGCGTTCGCGGCCCTGGCCTTCGTGGGCACGCCGCAGATCGTGCTGATCGCCGCGGCCGTGGTGGCGTTCGGACCGCAGGACGGGGCGCTCTACAGCTGGATCGGCACGATGGCCTCGTCGCTGGTCGGGTTCTACATCGGCCGCGCAGCCGGTGCCCGTACCCTGGCGCGGTTCTCAGGGGAGGGCGTGCAGCGGTTCATGCGGCTGGTGGGGCAGAACGGCTTCCTGGCCAGCCTGATCGTGCGGCTGGTGCCTTCGGCGCCGTTCATCGTCGTCAACATGGCGGCGGGCGTCACGCCGATGCGGGCGCGGGACTTCGTGGCGGGAACCGGGATCGGCATCGTGCCGAAGATCGCCCTTACCGCTTATGCTGGCGCGTCGATCGTTCAGCTGATGAAGGGCGAGATCGCCGGGCATTGGATGGAATTGGTCGCCATCGCGGCGATCTGGCTGGCGATCGGCTGGTTCGCGCGCCGCTGGCTGCAGCGCCGGGGCGGGCGAGAGGAGTGATCCGCCAGACGTGCCGACCGGATCGCGCTTCCCGACCTCGCTCCGTGCGCTAGCGGGGGCCGGATAGCCAGGAGGCGGCGCAGCAGATACCGCCGCCCTGGCGAATAGCAGGCGCGCGGTCGCCACTGCAGGGCGCTAACCGTGAGGAAGGTGCCTGCAGAAGACTCGGAGCCTTAACCGACCGCGCGTTTTGGACTGCCGCTGTCGTCAACAAGCTGAACCGGCGGATCACGCGCCTCGATCGTCGCGAATCTGTCGATCTCGAGCCGTACTGAAGCCGGCACTCGGAGCGATGATGGGAGATGACCGGCGGCGATCAGAACGATCACCTCTTCATTGTCCGGAATGCCCGCGACCTCGCGGAGCTTGCGATCGACGGTCGGAGACACCGACCATGCCAGCATGCAAGAGCCCAGACCCAGAGAGTGCAGAGCATAGACGAATGTCATCGCGAACAATGACCCGTCGACAATGGCCTGACGCCTTTCACCGGCGCCCGCATAGGAATCCAGACTCGCGGTGATAACGATAGCGGCGCCCGCCGTGTCGCCGAACCCGCGGTTGCCCGGTTGGAGTGAGAGGACGGTCCGAACCTTTCCCGGCTCAGCGAAGCAGTAGGCGCGGCCTGCCTGCCGGTTGCAAGCGGACGGAGCGAGTTGAGCCAAGCGCGCCGCCTCGACGAGTTGAGATCGCGTGAGCGGCGTGCTGTCGAAGTGCCGGATGCTGTGCCGCGCATCAAGGAACCGGTTAAAATCGACGCTTGCCGCCTCGATGATTTCCGTACGGCTTGTGACCCTCACGCCACCACGGGCGTCGGCGTCACGCTCAGCCGCGTCGATGTCCTCCATCCGCTTTATGAGATCAGCGACCCGCGCCGTGATGAGAGGGAGGTCGTGTCCGACGCTCTTCTGGAACGTCAGATAGTCGCCCAACGCGTCAACGGCGACGAAAGCCGCCGGATCCAGGCCGTAACGGCTGATAAATTCATCCACCAAATCAAGCAGACGCAGAGCGGGCGTCAGGCCGAAACCCGGTCGACTTGCGCCCAGGCTCAAACCCTTCTCAAGCGAGTGATAGGTCTTGATGATGTGGGCGACGGATTGTTGCCGCGTGTAACGCCCTGGTCGTTCGCCCTGGTGACGGAGATAGCGCAGGCAGTCGAGGACCGTCCAAGCTAGACTGTCAGCGTAGACCTCAACCAGGCGCAGCGCTCGACGCCCAAAGCGCAGTGCGTCGACGATCGGCGCAGGCAACGCCAGAAGCGCGCTTTTCAGCGCCATGTTCAACTCCTGCTCCGCTTGAGGATCCAAGCTTACCGCACTGGCAATACAGTCGGCAAACTTAACACGACCCCTACGCACCGTGGCGCGCGGGTCCTAAAACGCGCATTCTCCGACATGGGGAATAAGTTTGCGCCGTCACCTCCATATGCAAGCTGTCGCGCAAGAAGCTTGCGGCGCGGCGGCCGTTTCGGTACAGACCTCGCCATGCGCACGCGGCTCGACAGCCTGCTTCTTCTCTCGCTGGGGCTTAGCCGCCCCTGGGCGCCTCTCTAGGCACGCGCATTCTTCGCGGCCGGGCGACCAGGGGTTTTTGGAACCTCCGTCCCCAGACCTAAACATCGCGAAGAGACCTTAGAGATGACCAACCCCGTACCCGCGAACACCGACACGTCCGGCCGTGATCGCGTCATCGTGTTCGACACGACCATGCGCGACGGCGAGCAGTCGCCCGGCGCGTCGATGTCGCACGACGAGAAGCTGGAACTGGCCAAGATCCTCGAAGACATGAAGGTCGACGTGATCGAGGCGGGCTTCCCGATCGCCTCGAACGGCGACTTCGAGGCCGTCCGCGCCATTTCCGAGATCGTGACCGAGAGCATCGTCTGCGGCCTGGCCCGGGCCGGCATGGCCGACATCGACCGCTGCGCCGAGGCCATCAAGAAGGCCAAGCGCGGCCGGATCCACACCTTCCTGTCCACCAGCCCCAGCCACCGCGACCACATCCTGCACGCCAGCCAGGAAGACATCCTGGAGATGATCACCAAGTCGGTGACCCACGCGCGCAATCTGTGCGACGACGTGGAGTGGTCGGCGCAGGACGCGACGCGCACCGAGCAGGACTTCCTGCGCCGCTGCGTGGACGCCGCGATCAAGGCCGGGGCGACCACGATCAACCTGCCGGACACGGTGGGCTACAGCTATCCGTCCGAATATGCCGAGATGTTCCGGGACATCATCCAGAACGTCGAGAACGCCGACCGGGCGATTTTCTCCACCCACTGCCACAACGACCTGGGCCTGGCGGTCGCCAACAGCCTGGCCGGGGTGCAGGGCGGCGCGCGTCAGGTCGAGGTGGCCGTCAACGGCATCGGCGAGCGCGCCGGCAATGCGGCCCTCGAAGAGATCGTCATGGCGCTGCGCGTCCGCGGCGACACCCTGCCGTTCTACACCGGCATCGAGACCCAGCACATCACGCGGGCCAGCCGCTACGTCTCGGCGATCACCGGCTTCCCGGTGCAGTTCAACAAGGCGATCGTCGGCAAGAACGCCTTCGCCCACGAGAGCGGCATCCACCAGGACGGGATGCTGAAGGACCGCGGAACCTACGAGATCATGCAGCCGGAGACGGTGGGGCAGGGCTCGTCCAACCTGGTGATGGGCAAGCACTCGGGCCGCCACGCCTTCCGCGAGAAGCTGAAGGACCTGGGCTACGAGCTGGGCCAGAACGCGCTGAACGAGGCGTTCCAGCG